>JALEGM010000187.1 GCA_022763145.1 Aquisalinus sp.
CCTTGTTTACAACTTTTTTGAAGCTGCAGCCTTTTTAATGAAAACAGCCACAAATGATGCATTGGACAGCTTAATCTCGCGCAGAAATTGTTGCTGCTCTTGCTATAGCGGTCAACAATTCTTCCTTTTTAACCGGCTTGACCAAATGATCATCCATTCCTGATTCACGGCTTCGTTCCATGTCGGCTTCATGACCGAGCGCTGTTACAGCAATTATAGGGTGCGGGGAAAGATCATGCTCTTTTTCCAGCGCACGAATCTGGCTGGCCGCTTCGTGTCCATTCAGAAGTGGCATTTCAATATCCATCAGAATAACGTCAGGCCGGCGATTCTCTGATAGAAGCTTCTCAAACAAGTCGACAGCTTCCTGACCATCTTCCGCCATGGCCAACTCGAAGGCTGGTGCTGCAAGCATTTTTTCCAGCACCATCATGTTAACCTGACTGTCTTCGGCTATAAGCACCCTAGTGGACTGATGCCCATCCAGCCTATGATCAGTTAGTTCAGGCTGAGTATTGAGACGCAATTCCTCTTTTTCGGTTTCTGTGTCATTTCCCGAAACAAGCTCTACAGAGTCTGCGTTGGCAATTTGTGCCGAAACTGGCGGTTCCACAGATTCGACTTCATGTTCAGACTCTAACCGCGGCGATCCAGCTTCCTTCACGCGCCTTCTGAGGACTGCTGCGAGTACGACTGTGAAAAGCAGAAGTGCGAGGATGATCTCGCCCTCTCCTGAATACATGAGCGACGCAGATGACTGATACCAAGTGTAGCTAATAGTCGTTGTTGCGCCTGCATTGACCACAGCAAAGAACGCAACGAGACGAGCACCGATTGTAACACCGCCGAGAAAAAGGATTAAGCGCGGATCGAAGCGCAACGCCTGCAACGTAATGAGCAGGAAGATGAAATAATAGGTAGGCGCTTTCAACGCAGCGGCACTCATGCCGCCATACAGACTTGCAAATGATACAATCACGCTAGTGAAAAGCACTACATCCAGCGAGGCAAGCGCCCAAACGGTTCGGCGGCTGGAAGGTACGTAAGTTCGCTGTGCCAGGGCGCTTAAAATGAACAAAAGCGTCAAGACAGAGCTTTTACTGACCAGCGGCAAGGTTGAACCGGTTAGATAAACACCAAGGTATACTGCAAGCGCCATTACTCCCATTGCCAGATGGACTGTGGCAATGGCCCGCGTGACGACTGCGGCGTATCGATGCTTATTAGCCGGGTTGGTCATAGGCGCTCCCCTGTCGCGGCTCTATCGCCGCGGCCTTTAAGAAGCTGTTAATGAAGCAAGCCAAGAAATGCAAAAAGGGCTGCCTGCGGGCAGCCCTTCTCTCTAACTCGTTATAAAGGCGCTCAGCCTTCTTTTATTCCGCGGCTGGCTGCTCTGTCTCAGAAGGCTCTTCATCAACAGGCCCCGCAAAGATTGCAGCATCTGCAGGCGGCAGAGCAACAGCTTCGCGCGCTGCGCGTTCTTCAATCAGTTTCTGATCTCGCTGGTCTGCAACAGCCTGATGCTTGGCCATCATGCCACCTGTACCAGCCGGGATCAGACGGCCCACGATGACATTCTCCTTCAAGCCTTCCAGCGTATCTACCTTACCGTTAACCGACGCGTCAGTCAGAACGCGGGTCGTTTCCTGGAACGAGGCCGCAGAGATGAATGACCGCGTTTGCAGAGAAGCCTTGGTAATACCAAGCAGGATAGGTTGACCCTTTGCTGGCTCTTTACCTTCATTCTCAAGGCGCTCGTTGATTTCCTCAAGCTCAAAGCGGTCAACCTGCTCTTCTTTAAGGAACCCGGAGTCACCCGGTTCGGAGATCTCAATTTTCTGCAGCATCTGGCGAACAATCACTTCGATATGCTTGTCGTTAATCGGAACGCCTTGAAGTCTGTAAACATCCTGAATCTCGTCAATCAGGTAGTTCGCCAGCGCCTCAATACCGAGAATAGCCAGAATATCATGCGGGGCAGGATTACCGTCCAGCAGGTATTCACCCTTGGCGATGAAATCACCATCCTGCACTGCAATGTGCTTACCCTTAGGCACGAGGTACTCAACCGGCTCGAGACCTTCATCCGTTGGAATAATCGAAATACGACGCTTGTTCTTGTAGTCACGCCCGAATTCGACGCGGCCATCAACTTCAGCAATCACAGCATGGTCTTTTGGACGACGTGCCTCGAATAGCTCTGCAACACGCGGCAGACCACCTGTAATGTCCTTGGTTTTTGTACCTTCCGTTGGGATACGCGCCAACGTGTCACCAGGACGCACCTGATCACCATCATCAATGGACAGAATAGCGTCTACAGGAAGCTGGTAACGCGCCTCGTTCCCGTTATCCAATTTGAGCGGATTACCTTCATCATCAACGACCACCATTGCAGGCTTAAGGTCTGATCCACGAGGGCTAGAGCGCCAATCCATGACAACTCTAGAAGTCAGGCCTGTCTCCTCGTCAGCAACGAGATTAACAGAAACACCTTCCACGAGGTCTTCGTAGACAACCTTACCGGCGAACTCATTCAGGATCGGCAGGGTGAACGGGTCCCAGTCAGCGAGGCGTTGACCGCGCTCGACCTTGTCGCCGTCATCAACACGCAGTTTAGTACCGTATGTTACCTTGAATGACGCCTGATCCTTGCCGTCCTTGTCAAGGATCTTGATGAGTGTATTCCGACCCATGACAATCAGATCACCGTCAGAATCTTTAACGACGTTCCTGTTTTCGAGGACAATCTGACCTTCATGGCTCGCTTCAACAAATGAGATGTCACCAACCTGTGCAGTACCACCAACGTGGAAGGTCCGCATTGTCAGTTGCGTGCCAGGCTCGCCAATCGATTGTGCGGCAATAACACCAACGGCCTCGCCAACATTGACGTGTTCGCCACGTGCAAGATCGCGACCATAACATTTGGCGCAAATGCCGTAAGCTGTCTCACATGTCAGGGCAGAACGCACGCGTACTTTCTGGACGCCGAGCGCTTCGATTTCTTCTGCAAGACTTTCATCAACTTCGGTATTCGCCGCAGCGAAGACTTCTCCAGTCTCCGGATGCATAACATCATCAAGGAGCGTGCGCCCCAACATCCGCTGGGACAGCGGCACAACAATATCACCACCATCAACAACAGCTTCAATCGTAATGCCCTCTTTCGTGCCGCAGTCTTCTTCGCGCACGATACAATCCTGAGCGACATCTACGAGACGACGCGTAAGATAGCCCGAGTTCGCAGTCTTCAACGCCGTATCAGCGAGGCCCTTACGCGCACCGTGTGTGGAGTTGAAGTACTCAAGCACGGTCAGGCCTTCTTTAAAGTTAGAGATAATCGGCGTTTCGATAATCTCACCTGATGGCTTGGCCATAAGCCCACGCATCGCGCCAAGCTGACGCATCTGTGTTGGCGAACCACGGGCGCCTGAATGAGACATCATGTAGATGGAATTCGGCTCCAACTGACGATTTGACTCAGGGTCAAATCGCGTACGGGAGATTTCACCCATCATCGCGTCGGCAACTTCATCCGTACACTTCGCCCAGGCATCAACAACCTTATTGTACTTCTCGCCACGCGTGATGAGCCCATCAGCATATTGCTGTTCATACTCGGAAACCAGAGTCTTCGTCTTCTCGATTGACTCTTTCTTGCTGTCCGGAATGAGCATATCATCCTTACCGAACGAGATGCCTGCCTTACATGCTTCCTTGAAACCAAGGTCCATGACCTGATCCGCAAAGATCACCGTCTTTTTCTGTCCACAATGACGATAGACAACATCAATAAGGGACTGAATGGCCTTCTTGGTAAGGTGCTTATTAATTTCCTCAAAAGGAATAGCACTCGTACGCGGCAGCAGATCGGCAACTTTCATACGGCCAGGCGTTGTCTCAACAACCTCCGTGACCGGATTACCTTCAGCGTCGACTGTATGCCAGAGCGCTTTAATCCTTGTGTGCAACGAGACCACACCTGAATCAAGCGCATGGTCGATCTCTGCCAGGTCAGAGAACATCATGCCTTCATTAGGCTCGTTTTCTTTCAACAGGGTGATGTAATAGAGGCCAAGAACAATATCCTGCGACGGCACGATGATCGGCTTACCATTAGCCGGAGACAAGATGTTGTTTGTTGACATCATCAAAACGCGTGCTTCCAGCTGCGCTTCGAGAGACAGCGGCACATGTACAGCCATCTGATCGCCATCGAAGTCAGCATTAAAGGCTGTACAGACGAGCGGATGCAAATTGATGGCCTTGCCTTCAATCAACTTCGGTTCAAAAGCCTGAATGCCAAGACGGTGCAGTGTCGGTGCCCGGTTCAACATAACCGGATGTTCACGGATCACTTCATCGAGGATGTCCCAGACTTCCGGACGCTCCTTTTCTACCAATTTCTTGGCCTGTTTAACCGTCGCCGAGAGGCCTTTCGCATCCAGGCGCGAATAGATGAATGGCTTAAAGAGTTCGAGCGCCATTTTCTTAGGCAGCCCGCATTCATGTAGTTTCAGATCAGGTCCGACCACGATGACGGAACGACCAGAGTAATCAACACGCTTCCCGAGGAGGTTCTGACGGAAGCGACCCTGCTTCCCTTTCAGCATGTCAGAGAGAGACTTCAGCGGACGCTTGTTCGTGCCGGTGATCACTCGGCCGCGGCGACCATTGTCGAACAGCGCGTCGACGGATTCTTGCAACATCCGCTTTTCGTTCCGCACAATAATGTCCGGTGCGCGCAGCTCAATGAGACGCTTCAAGCGGTTGTTTCGGTTGATAACACGGCGATAAAGATCGTTGAGGTCAGAAGTCGCGAACCGGCCACCATCAAGCGGGACAAGCGGACGCAATTCTGGCGGGATAACAGGCACGACCGTCATAATCATCCACTCAGGACGATTGCCAGAAGTCATAAAGGCTTCAATGAGCTTGAGGCGTTTTGCAAGTTTCTTTGGCTTCAGTTCTGAAGTCGTTTCAGCAATCTCGGCACGGATTTTCTCGCATTCCATTTCGAGATCCATGCTCTGCAGAATTTCGCGGACTGCCTCTGCGCCAATAC
>JALEGM010000188.1 GCA_022763145.1 Aquisalinus sp.
TAGCAGGATGGTTGGTGCGCGTGCCGACCCGGTAGTGTATCACGCGTGACAGGGGTTCAGGAAAGACGGGGATGAACGCGGCCATTAACATGGATACGGCAACGGCAGCATTGCTGGCGAGTTCTTTGGCTGCGTTAGTTGCAACTCTCGGGCTTGTTGTCGTTGTTTTCAGGGCAGGCTTTGCCGAACGATTTAGTCCCTATCTCGCATCAATCGCTGCCGGTCTTTTGGTGGCCACGGCTATCTTCCTGTTTCCCGAAGCGATTGAAAGCGTGAACAATGCACCCGTCTATGTGCTGTTCGGCTATTTCATTCTGTTTACGTTGAACCGGACATTCGACTCCAGCAATGCGTCGGCAAGTGTGTCTGGTAGCGCCATACCACCATTATTTGCTATCGGTCTGCATTCCCTCATTGATGGCGTAGAATATGGTGTCCTGTTCAGTTTTGACATCTATTCAGCGATCATCGCCTCCTTCGGGCTCATCCTGCATGAATTTGCCGAGGGTGTGGTTTTGTATGTGCTGTTGCGGCATGCAGGCCTTGGCAAAGCCACAGCTTTTCTGCTCGCCTTTATGGGGGCTGCCTTGACGACTCCTTTAGGTACTTTGCTGGCCAACTATTTCATCGTCGGACTTGATGATGCATCTTTCGGTATCGTTACGTCCATGGCTGTTGGGGCGCTGCTTTACGTTGGCACGACACATCTGATCGACCATCTGAAAGATGCGCCAAATCGCGGCATCAGCATGTTGCTTTACCTTGTGGGTATGCTTCTGGCCGGTGTTCTGGGTTTACTCCATCATCACGGAGACGGCCACGATCACCACCATGACCATCATGATCACGCTTATGAACTGCAAGAAAAAGATCAGGACGTCGTTTCTCTGTCTTAACGATGGGCACAGGCGTCACGGATCACTGGCTATTTTGCGTCAGCCGTCATAGATCAAATCCATGAAACTGGATCAAGATAAAGCCCTGGTATTGTTTTCCGGTGGCCAGGATTCCGCAACCTGTCTCGCCTGGGCGCTGTCGCGTTACACTTATGTCGAAACTGTTGGGTTTGATTATGGTCAGCGTCACGATATCGAGCTGACGGCGCGACAGAAAGTGCGCGCGGCAGTTTCAGCAGAATTTCCGGCATGGCGAGAAAAACTTGGTTCGGATCATCTTCTTGACCTGTCGTTCCTCAGCGCAATTGGCGAAACCGGTATGACTGCTGACATAGAAATAAGGATGACGGATGCAGGTCTGCCCAACACATTTGTGCCGGGGCGTAATCTCGCGTTTCTGACAGCAGCAGCAGCCCTTGGCTACCGCCGTGACCTTGGTACGCTCGTCGGCGGTATGTGCCAAACTGATTATTCAGGGTACCCGGAT
Source organism: Aquisalinus sp. (assembly GCA_022763145.1). Lineage (GTDB taxonomy): Bacteria > Pseudomonadota > Alphaproteobacteria > Caulobacterales > Parvularculaceae > Aquisalinus. The sequence goes on from JALEGM010000188.1 coordinate 1,384, forward strand.
TGCCGTGAAGACACCCTGCAGGCGCAAGCAAATGCACTGAGCCTTGGTATGGATACACATTTTGATTTGAAGACACCGCTGATGTTCCTCACCAAGGCTGAGAGTTGGCATCTCGCTGAACAGCTTGGCGGAATAGCATTGGTAGAAATTATTCTGGAAGAAACACACACTTGCTATCTGGGAGACAGATCGACACGGCACGAGTATGGCTATGGATGTGGTCAGTGTCCGGCATGTGAGTTAAGGCGGGAGGGCTGGTTGGCTTACCGGGCAACATGAACAGAATATATTCAGTAAAGGAAATGTATTTCACTCTGCAGGGTGAGGGCGCGCAGACGGGGCGTGCGGCTGTTTTTTTGCGTTTTGCCGGCTGTAATCTGTGGTCAGGTCTTGAGCGTGATCGTACCAGCGCGGTCTGTACTTTCTGTGATACGGATTTTGTCGGTACAGATGGTATCGGTGGTGGCAAGTTCGACACCCCTCTCGCATTAGCAACGGCTGTGGAGAAATGCTGGTCTAGTGAGGTTCAGTCTGCGTCTGGCGCGCATCCTTATATCATATGCACAGGTGGTGAGCCATTGTTGCAGCTGGATGTACCTCTCATAGAAGCTCTGCATAATGTAGGCTTTCAGATCGGGGTGGAGACAAATGGGACTATTAAAGCACCCGCCGGTCTCGACTGGATTTGCGTCAGTCCTAAATCGACGGCACCACTGGAACAGAAAACCGGCGATGAATTAAAGCTCGTCTATCCCCAGTCAACAGCACAGCCGGAGCAATTCGCTGGTCTCGCCTTTCGGCATTTTTTCCTGCAACCACTGGACGGGCCGGAGATTTCCCGGCATACGTCTGCGGCTATAGACTATTGCAGGGCGCATCCGCAGTGGCGGCTCTCCCTTCAGACACACAAATTAACCGGCATTCCCTGACCTGCCAGATCGCGTTTCGTGCGAGAAATATGGGATGTCGCAGAAGTAGAAAGTGCAAGGGCTATGCGTATCGTCAAGTCCGTTAATTTCGATGCTGCCCATTTCCTGACCTCGGAAACGGATGAGCGTCCTTATGCCAGAATGCATGGCCACTCCTTTCGGCTGGATGTTGAAATAGCAGGCGAGCCTGCTGCTGATACGGGCTGGGTTGTGGATTTTGCTGATGTGGATGAGGCCCTACAGGGATTACGTGAGCAACTGGATCATCGCTTGCTCAATGAGGTTGAGGGGCTGGAATTACCAACCCTTGAAAATATTTGCCGCTGGGTGGCAGCGAAGTTGCAGCCTGATTTTCCCGGTCTGGTACGTGTTTCTGTTTCCCGCCCATCAAATGGCGAAGCCTGCCACTTTGACGTAACCTGATCGGCAGTGGCTTAGTTGAAACTTACTAGGCTGCCTGTCGGCTAGGCGGTGTGCTGTCTGTAGGAGAGCCTTGCGACGATGTTCTGGTGACGGCAGAAAGCTCTTCAACACGTGGGCGATAGTTCACCAATGTGCCCGCATCCACAAAGGGGCGAGACCAGGCCGCAGCCAGTTCCTTCCGGCTCAGCAGTGTTGGAGAGAGATAAGAAAAACGGCCCTTCATGTCGCAAAACCTCCGACTTAGAACGAGGCTATCTGACATGTCCTTGTGGGAAGGTGACTGGATGATTACCAGTCAGACATGAAAAAAGCCCCGGTTTGATACCGGGGCTTTGCAATTCTCATGCCTGAAAGCGGCAGATCGCTTTAGTTGAGGCGGGTGCGAACATCTCCAATGGCCTTGTCAATCAGGCCACCTTGGGCACCACCATCGACGCTGTCGCGGACGATACGCTCGGCAGCAGCAAGAGCCAGATCAGCCGTTTTGTTGCGTACTTCCGCAATGGCTTGTGCTTCAGCCCGGGCAATCTTGTCCTCGGCAGCCTTGGCGCGGCGCTCAAGCTGTTCTTCCAGCTTGGCTTGCGTTTCCTCGCCCATGCGCTTGGCATCGCGTTTCGCCTGGTCGATGATCGCTTTGGCCTCATCTTCAGCTTCGCGCTGACGGCGCTGGTATTTGGCGAGCAGCTCCTGCGCTTCTTCACGCATTGTACGCGCCTGATCCAGTTCATCAGCAACCTGCTGGCCACGGCTATCCAAGGCAGTGCCGACACGCTTGAAAACGCCCAGCCGCCAGAACATCAGCATGACGATGATGAATGGCAGCAGGACCCAGGTTGATGTGTCCTCCAGCAGCGACTTGTTGCCATAGTCGTCTTTTGGGCTTTCCGCGGCTATTTCTGCAATCAGCATGGGTGACCTCATGAGTTAACAGCTGCGATGGCAGCCGTTACTTTATCTGCAGGCGGCGTTTCATTGATGAGTGCTTCGACCAGCGCCTGTGTCGTTTCAACAGCCGCTTCCTGAACTTTGGCAGCAGCTTCGGCTTGCATCTCGTTGATGCTGGCTTCGGCGGCAGACAAACGTGCGTTCAGCTTTTCCTCGGTCTCTGCCTGCATGGCAGCGATTTCCTCGTCAAGCTGAGCGCGTGTTTCCGCAGCAATGCTGGCCGCTTTGGCTTTGGCGTCAGCCAAAGACTGATGATAAGCGGCTTCAGCTTCTTCTGCCTGCGCTTTGAATTCAGCTGCCTTGTCGTAATCATCCGCCAGCCGGTTCCGACGCTCCTCGATAATCCCGCCAAGTTTGGGCAGAAAAATCGAGCTCATGGCCCAGAACATGACGCCAAAGAACACCGCCAGCCAGAATAGCTGACTGGCATAGGTATCCATGTTGAATTGCGGCAGTGTGCCGGAACTCTCGGCTGTTTCAGCCGCAGCGACTGCGATCGTTGACAGGATCAGCATGAAATTTCCTCAGATGCGTTAAATTAGCTGAAGAGGATGATCATGGCGATCACGAAGCCCAGGATCCCTGTGAATTCTGTCAGCGCGAAGGCCAGGAACATCGTGCCCTGGTTGGCAGAGGCGGCAGACGGGTTGCGGAATGCACCAGCCAGGAAGTTACCAAAGATGAGGCCAAGACCAACACCAGCACCAGCCAGAGGAAGCGCCGCGATACCGGCACCGATCATTTTTGCTGCTTCTACGTCCATTGTTATTCTCCGTATTCTCTCAAGTTACCTTACGTGAGCCGTTCTCCCGGTTGTCGCGGTTGGCTCTCCATCCGCGCGGGAATTTCAAAATCAGTGATCCGGGTGCAATGCATCCGCCAGATACATGCAGGACAGGATTGCGAAGATATAGGCCTGCAGAAATGCGACCAGTATCTCCAGCAGGAAGATTGCGACATTGCCCAGCAAAGGGAAGATCGCAAGACCAGTAATCACACCGCCAACTCCAGCCAGACTAACCACAAATCCGGCAAACAACTTCAGGATCAGGTGGCCCGCAAACATATTGGCAAAAAGCCGGATCGCGAGTGACAACGGCCGTGACAGGAAAGAGATAATCTCGATTGGTACGATCAGGAACAGCATCGGCAGTGGCACACCAGATGGGGCGAACAGTTTCAGAAAGCCAAGGCCATTCTGGGTAAAGCCAGTAATGATGACGATGCTGATCGTCAAAAGTGCCAGCGCCAATGTCACGATGATGTGGCTGGTCGGGGTGAACGTGTGCAACTCATGCGGCAGGCCGGGGATCGTTGGCCATAGGCCAAGCATGTTACACATCAGGATGAACAGGAACAGCGTGAAAATATAAGGGAAGAATTTCATGCCATCGTTGCCGGTAACGCCGCGCAGCATATCCGAGACGAACTGATACAGCATTTCACCCGCTGCCTGCATACGGCCCGGCACAAGCTGCGGTGAGCGCGTTGCGTAAAACATGAACAGGCAAGCCACGATCACAGAAATCATCATCCACAGAGATGAGTTGGTGAAAGCCAGGTCCAGGCCCTCAGCACCGAATGGAAAGATCGGCACAATCTCGAACTGGTCGAGAGGGCCAGCAAAAGCGACAATTGGTTTCAGTATAAAGTCAGCTGTCATTTCAGTCCCGGTTCTTCTGCCATGCGATCGATCGCTGGCCTTTATTCCTCTTTGCGGCCAGCATCAAGGCTTTCCGCAGCTTCCGTCTTGTCCATTCCCAAGGCCAGCCAGACATTACGCATGCCTGCAGCAAACCCCAGGAAAATACCAATCAGCAGAAACAGCGGCATAGTGCCAAACAGCTGATCTGCGCCGTATCCCAGTGCACCGGCAACCAGAAGGGCTGCCAGTAATTCCGACGCGATTTTCATCCCACGCCCAAGCGCTGTGCCCTGACCTTCGTCGAGATGCGCTCTTACCTGCTCTTCCGGTGATAAGGGCCGCGCTTTTTTCAGCCGCTCGCCAAACTCATCGATGGAAGGCAACTCATCCTTGTCAGGCATTTGTGCCTCGTGAAGTCACGGAAAACAGAGAATTTTCCGCAGATATGACAACGTGGAGGACTTGCCTCCACGTCAAAATCGGGCGGAACATAGCGATGGTGTCAGATAAGGTCAAGCACTGTATGTCAGTTGTAAGTGTTTGATATATTTGCGTTTTTTGTTGTTGCGCGTAAAAAGTACATCGCCCCGGTGCTGCACCGCACCAAAGAGCTGCTTTGGTCCGATTAATCATGCTTACGGAGATCTGACTACGGCGTTCTCGATACGCTTTATGTTGGTGTCGCGACATGAAACTATCTCGGAAGTGCGGCTTTCAGGTCATAGCCAAGTTTTGACCGTCTGATTACCGTTGAAGGAAATTAAGCCGTCAGGATCGTGCCATGTTGAAAAGTTTACCCTCCTTGATCGCCAGTTTCGTTGTCTTCGTCAGCGCCGCGCATGCCCAATCTTCCACGGGCTCAGCCGCAGAGGATACGCTCAGCTATAGTGACCTTAAGGAACAGGGATATATCCTCTTTCAGCCGCAAGACGTGAAGACGAAACTCTTGAATGCCGGCTTCCAACTGCAGTCAGAGCAGGCCACACCGGATGGCGTTGCCCGTATTTATTCCATGACAGCCGGTCAGCAGGTTTTCCTGTTCGGATTTTCTGACTGTCAGGTTGAAGGGTGCCTGTTTATGCGCGCAATTCATCCAATTCCCACAGCGGCGGCAGGCCTCAGCATTTCAACTGGCGTTGTCAATGACCTGAATGGAACAACCCCGCTTGGTCATTACGTATTGGAGCAGGGTGGCAATGTGTCCTTGCGGTATTATGTGCCGGCCGTGCCGGAATGCGCAGAAGCCTGCCTCGATTCACACCTTCTGTTGTTTATGAATGGTACCAAGGCAGCTCATGAAGCACTGCAACGTGTTGGTCGTCAGCGTGTCGCCAGTGCTGACAGCGATGATATGAACAGCAGTAATGTCTTTGCAGCTGCCGCACAGCTGGACGGTGAGATGTTTGACGAGAAAATTGTTTCGACCCTGACAGCTCAGGATACGCCATATGTCGCGCAAACTGGTTTTGCCGGTGTCAACAATACACTGGTGGATGTGAGTAGTTTTACAGGTTTCGAAAACTGGAAGCCGGACTTTGGTGCGCTCATTCCTGAAGAGCCGGAAGCGTATGACAGCAAAATCCTCAATCAGGTTGATTGAGCGCAAAGGCTCCCTCAATAATATGCTTTATACGGAAAGTATTTAGCGCGAACTGCTGCGGGATGAAATGCGGCGTGCGCGGCGCGCTCCTTCACTACCGGCACGATTTCTAAAGCCGGCCAGCCGCAGAACACGCTGCATCAGGATACGTATCGCTTTCACGCCTGTTACGAGCCACACAAGTGCACTGACCAAGGCAAGAAAGATTGCCGGGTAAGGTTTGCGGAAATGAGTCCAGAAATATCGCACAAGGCTTTGGGCTTTTTTGATTTCAACACGCAGCTTGCTTGAACGACTGGAACTCTTGAAATGCGGGATACTTGTGCCGGGAGAGAAATATACCTCGCCGCCCGCATCGCGCAGACGCAGGCAAAAATCCACATCTTCGACATGCAGGAAGTACTCTTCATCCATACCATTTATGGCAAAGAATGTGTCTCGCGGCATTAACATACATGCGCCAGAAATCACAGGGATTGGTGTTATTTCTTCCGGACACGGATCTTGATGCATATTGAAGCGCCGGAAATAGGGGTGCTGTGGAGCCAGCTTGTAAATTCTTGTCATCTCCACAAACGCCGTCCATGGTGTCAGTGGGCTGCGGCGCGATCCAGCCTGCTCGGTGCCATCCGGGTTGACTAGTTTGCCGCCCATCAGCCAGTTGCCATCCAGCTTGCTGCCTTCCGCCAGCAGATCGGCCACAGCATTATCCGGCAATATAGCATCCGGGTTCAGCAGAAACAGGAACTGTCCGGTCGCGGCTTTAGCACCAATGTTGCAGCCAGCGGCATAGCCGACATTACCATGACCGGAGATGATCTGAAGTTTGTCTCCGTTTTCGCCAGCAATGGCTGAAAGGCGGGTCATTTCGTCAGCCCAATTGCCATTGTCGACAACGATCACCTCTGAAACTTCTGGCTGGCGTAGGGCTGATAACACAGAGCGCACCAGAAGCGGTCCAGTCCAGTAGGACACGATAATAACGCTAACGCATTGGCGTGCCTTAGGTAGTGACGCCCCCTCAGACGCTGGTGTGTTTTCAGGCTCCACGATCAGTTTACTCGCCGTCACTTGAACTTCATCCCCTCAATCTGTTGTGCGGCATGGTGCGCTGCAACACAAGACCTTAAGTTAAAGAGTAAACGTGTTAGTCTCATGATTCCAGTCGGGCGAGGCGACGAATAAGCAAAAGCCCGAATATAGCAAAACCAAGTGTGGAAAACCGCCACACGGTCCATAAGCTCGTCTCCACGCTGGCAAAGACAATGGAAACAGCGATCAAAGCGCATAGTGCTGCTGTTTCCATTCTGGTGAAGGCCACGCTAGCAAGATGGCGGAACAATTGAGTGATTGCAGCCACTAGCAAAACAACCCCGACAAGGCCGAACTCCAGCCAGATCTGGATGAACAGGTTATGCGGGTGGGTTGGCATCACGTTGAAAGTGGAAGGAGCGACAGCCAGTTGTACCGTTGGCCCGGTCTCATAGATGAAACGACTAAAGCCGATGCCGCCGCCAAACAGGAAGGTCCATAAATCACTGGTGAGCAAATCAAAACTGTATTGCCAGGCGATCAGCCGCATCTGCCACGATGTCGGGATCATGTCAGCCGAGACCAGCGTATCCTGTGCTGGAAGCAGTAGCGCCACAAGGGCCCAGAAAAGAAACAGACCGACACTGACAAAATGAGCTAGCGAAAGCGCTGTGCGTGAAAGAAAGTAGCCACTGAATGCTACGGTCAGACCTCCAGCCAGTGCCAGTAAATTGGCTGAAACGCCGCCAAGCAATAGCGACGCTATTGCCAGCCCAATAATGATGAGTGCCATGAAGAAGAGATGACCAGCCTGTCCGGTTTTGTTCCGGACCAAAGGCAATGTCGCGAGGGCAAGAATGCAAACGGGTGCAAGATACAAGGCGAGCCCTGTGCCGCGTGCCGACGCAATCAGATCCTTCCCCTTGATCCCGTCTTTCGGTAGCAGGTCGCGTAAAAGGCCACCTGACAGCCCTTCAAAGCCCAGAAACAGAGCTGTCAGTATAGTGATGATAATAAATATCCAGACAGCACGCCGGACACTGGTAACGGTCATCCGGGTGGCAAGCCACACAAGGGCAGAAATCGACAAGATGAAAGCAGCCATGCGAGGGGCCCATTCTGCCCGTTCAGGTAACGATGACCAGAAAATCGACAGGCCCATATAAGCGCATAATATTAGTAGCCAGAGCAATACACTGGCCGGGCTTGGCCTTAGTAAAGCCTGCAAGCTAAGGAGACTTCTCAATGTTGAAAGCGCGCCCGGATAAACAAGCGTGGCAAGGCTAATCAGGGCAAGGGCCGTCACGGTATTGCGATGGGAAAAAAGCAGCAGGATTGGTAGAGCCGCGAGTAATACCAGCACAGTGCCAACAGGAATACGCTGTCGCCAGGTGCCGGAAGAAAGGGGCCCGGTCATGCGAGCCTTATCCTTCTTTCAAATCTGGGGGCAGGGCTTCTTCTGTGAGGTCGCGCAGTGCGTCATCCAGGCTGATGACTTTCGACTCTTTAGAGCCAAGCCGCCGCAGGGAGACTTTACGTTCATCTGCCTCGCGCGCGCCAACCACTGCAATGACTGGCACCTTGGCATGAGAATGCTCACGCACCTTATAGTTTATTTTCTCATTGCGCAGATCAGTTTCAACCCGCAGACCTGCGGCGCGCATCTCTTCAGCTACGCTATCAGCATAGGCGCTGGCTTCGCTGGTGATGGTCGCGACAACCACTTGAGTTGGCGCGAGCCACAGCGGCATTTTTCCGGCATAGTTTTCAATCAGGATGCCGAGGAAGCGCTCCAGCGTGCCCAAGATCGCCCGGTGCAGCATCACGGGGCGGTGGCGGTTACCGTCTTCGCCCACATAAGTGGCATCAAGGCGTTCCGGCAGCACGAAATCCAGCTGCAGCGTCCCACACTGCCAGGAGCGGCCAATCGCGTCTTTCAGGTGGAACTCCAGTTTTGGCCCGTAAAACGCGCCTTCACCCGGCGCATAATCATACTCGATACCCGCAGCTTTTAGCGCATCTTCAAGGCCCTTCTCAGCCCGGTCCCAGACATCATCATCGCCTGCGCGCATTTCCGGCCGGGTGGCCAGCAGCACGGTCAGGTCGTCGAAACCAAGGTCTTTATAAACGACAGCCAGCAATTCGCAGAACGCGACAGCTTCTTCCGTTACCTGATCTTCACGACAGAAGATATGCGCATCATCCTGCGTCATCTGCCGCACGCGCATCAATCCATGTAGCGCGCCATGTGCCTCATTGCGGTGGCAACAGCCAAACTCGGCCATGCGGATCGGCAGGTCGCGATAGGATTTGATGCCCTGCTTGAAAATTTGCACATGTGCAGGGCAGTTCATCGGTTTCATCGCCATCAGTGTTGTGTTACCGGAAATCACCGGGCCGTCACCATCCGTACTCGGCACTTCATCGGGTACCACGAACATGTTTTCGCGGAATTTCGCCCAGTGGCCGGACTGCTCCCAGAATTTACTGTCGAGCAGTTGTGGTGTCTTAACTTCCACATACTCCGCCCCCTGAAGACGGCGACGGATGTAGTTCTCCAGCGCCAGCCACATGGTATAGCCCTTCGGGTGCCAGAAGACGGAGCCCTGCGCCTCTTCCTGCAGATGGAACAGGTCCATCTCGCGGCCCAGCTTGCGGTGGTCGCGCTTCTCGGCTTCTTCCAGCCGGGTGAGATACGCCTTCAATTCTTTTTCGTTCAGCCAGGCAGTGCCATAAATCCGTTGCAGCATGGCGTTCTTTGAATCGCCGCGCCAATAGGCGCCTGCCAGCTTCATCAACTTGAACGCCTTGCCAATATGTTTCGTGGACGGAAGATGTGGCCCACGGCACAAATCATGCCAGTCACCGTGATAATAAACGCGGATTTCTTCGCCTTCCGGCAGATCGCGGATCAATTCGGCCTTATAGTTCTCGCCAAGGCTCTCGAAATGCGCGACCGCCTCATCGCGGGGCATCACGGTCTTGCGTGTCGGCAGGTCCGCCTCGACCAGTTCATTCATCTTCTTTTCGATTGCGGCAAAATCTTCCGTCGAGAAGGGCTCTTCCCGCGCAAAGTCGTAATAGAAGCCGTCTTCAATCACCGGGCCAATGGTCACTTGCGTGCCGGGGAACAATTCTTGCACAGCCTGTGCCAACAGGTGCGCGGTATCATGGCGCACAAGCTCCAGACCGTCCTCGCTCTCGCGCGTAATAATCTCGACAGCGGCATCCTCGGCGATTTCCGCAAACAGGTCCTGTAACTCGCCATCCACCTTGATCGCCACAGCCTTCTTGGCGAGTGATTTGGAAATGTCCTCGGCAATCGCCGTGCCCGTGACAGCGCCGTCAAACTGGCGTTGGCTTCCATCTGGCAGGGTGATCTGTGGCATGGTCGTTCTCTTGTCTTCGCATGTGCAAAACTGAAAGGCTCACATTCCGCAGTTAGCCACAAAGGTCAATAGTGCGGTTGCCCTTGTCAGGTCTCTCAGGATGCGCGACAATTCTACGATTGAATTAGTAGAGTGCCCGCTGGCATTGGAGGAAGTGATGAGAAAAATCGCAACAACAGCTATCACCCTGGTGGCGTTTTTCGCCACGGCCTCCGCGCAGACTGAGCCAGCCGCGACGGAAGCACCAGCACCAACGCCGCCAGTGCCATGCCAGAGCGAGCACTATCGCGCGCTGGATTTCTGGCTGGGGCAGTGGGATGTCTATGACACGAGCGGCAATCTCGCCGGCAGCAACAGCATCACTAAAGAAGAGGGCGGCTGCCTCCTTCTGGAGAAATGGACCAGCGCACAAGGCGGCACCGGCCAGAGCTACAATTTTTACGATCCCGGCATGGGCAAGTACCGTCAGATATGGGTCTCCGCCGGCGCGGTGATTGACTACGCCGGCGGCCTGAATGAGGCGGGGGAGATGGTGCTGGAAGGGGACATCAACTACCACAACGGCACCAGCGCCCCGTTCCGCGGCGTCTGGACATTGCAGGCAGATGGCACCGTCAAACAATACTTCCAGCAATATGATGCGGAGGTTGACACCTGGAACGACTGGTTCACCGGCATTTATGTGAAGCAGAAAGAGGGGGAGTAGGGGTGTGTTCAGAGGTCAGATGAAATAAATGCCATCATCCGAGACATTTCAGGAAATGCTGACCGGCGGGCACCCGAACTCTTTGGGTCGAACCATAGAAGTCGTTGAGCTTGTCCTGA
>JALEGM010000189.1 GCA_022763145.1 Aquisalinus sp.
CGGACGCACGCCTTGCGCAGATGACGCGGGAAGTTGCGAACGCTATCCGGCTGGCGGCGACACGCGTTGCTGGTCCTGTCCGGATCAGCGGTCATTCAGCTGGTGGACATCTGGCCATGCGCATAGCGTGTGCGGATAAACCTTTGGGTGACCTGACAGACCGGCTTGAAACTGTGCTTGGTATCTCCGGCCTTTATGATCTCCGACCCCTGATGAAAACATCCATGAATCAGGAACTGCGAATCGACGATGCGGAAGCGCTGGCAGAAAGCCCTGCCCTGCTGTCACCTGCGCCAGATATTGATATTGTATCCTGGGTTGGTGGCGATGAGCGCCCCGAATTTATCCGCCAGAGCAAGCTGCTGGTGGAAGCGTGGGAAGGTTTAAGCCCGGCACCAGCATTGGTCGTTGACCATGGCTTCCATCATTTCGATGTCATCGCGGGTCTGAGTGAAACTGAGAGCCCGATTACGACAAGGTGGCTTGGGTGACCTCAATACAGGCGTCCGCCATTCGGGATTTCCTGATCTGGTGTGACCAGCACCACCGCTCCTTCTGCATCGGGCATACCGATGACCAGTACTTCTGACATGAACGGACCGATCTGACGTGGCGGGAAGTTCACCACGGCACAGACCTGCTTGCCGACAAGTGTTTCCGGCGCATAGTGCCGGGTGATCTGGGCTGATGATTTTTTGATCCCGATTTCCTCACCGAAATCGATGCGCAGCTTGATGGCAGGTTTGCGCGCCTCGGGAAAATCCTCAGCCGCTATGATCGTTCCCACGCGAATATCAACTTTTAAGAAGTCATCAAATATGATTTGTTCTGTCATTTCTCTGTACACAATCGTTCAAGGATTTCCGACGAACCTCATCCATGTTGCCAGAATGGCGGTTAGCCCTCGGGCCAGCGCCGCGCATGAATGTGAAACTCCTGCTGTTCTTCTGGCACAACGCTCTCGGATAACAGGTCAGCCGAAACTGCGATACCAGCCTCAGCCACAGAGGCATGACTGCCCGTAATCAGAGGGTGCCAGTCCGCAAGCCCTTTCCCTTCTGCCAACCGCCTGTAAGCGCATGTATCCGGCATCCACTTGAGAGACTGTATGTTGTCAGGCGTGAGATGAACGCAGCCGGGGACCAGCGCTCGGCGATTGGCATAGTCCCGACAACGGCGGGTTTTGCAGTCAAACAATTTGCAGGTAAGGTCTGTTTCCCAGACCTCGTCTGTATCATCATCTTCGAACAGGACGAGGCAGCACTTCCCGCAGCCATCACAGAGAGACTCCCACTCGTCATGGGTCATCTCTTTGAGCTGCTTGGTTTCCCAAAAAGGTAATATGCGGCTTCCAGTCATGAACAAGACTTGCCCTGATGCCATGAAAATTACCAGCTTTTGTACCGAAAGCTGCCCGTTTCATGTTAGAGGGTTGTTACCAGAGAGTGGAAAGTCGCGTGGTATCTAAAAAGGCATCAAACAAAACCGGAGAGCAGCAGAGCGCTGTGACCGCCGCCTGGAGCAAGGCACAGCCGGCATTGCTGGATGTCTGGGCCGGTCTCAAAACGCTTGGCTGGGTACTCTGGCAGCTACTGCGACCGCTCGGAAACCTGAGCTGGCGCGGCTTGTCTCACTGGCCGTTCTGGAAAAAGATCGGCCTGCATGGATCATCGGTTGGCTTTGCTACCGTCATCGCCATCTTTTTTGGGCTTTTTGCCATTACGCGCGCGCATACGCCAGATCCGCAGACAGACCTATGGTCCATCAATCGTCCACCGTCTGTTACCTTACTGGATCGTGACGGAGAACTGATCGGCATTAGAGGTAGTCATTATGGTGAGCCGGTCCCGGTGAGCGATTTGCCGGACTATGTTGTGGCGTCTTTTATCTCCACTGAAGACAGGCGCTTTTATCGACATCACGGCTTTGATCCGCGCGGTTTCACACGCGCAATCCTGACAAACATTCGCGTCGGCGCCTTGCGTGAAGGTGGCTCGACAATCACCCAACAGCTCGCCCGAAGCCTGTTTCTTTCAAACGAGCGTACGCTTAACCGCAAACTGGTCGAGTTGCATCTCGCCCTATGGCTGGAGGCACGATACCAGAAGGAAGAAATTCTTTCGCTTTATCTGAATCGAACATACCTTGGCTCCGGGGCATATGGGGTCGAGGCTGCGGCGCAGATCTATTTCGACAAGTCTGCCCGTGACTTGACCCTGCCGGAAGCTGCTTTGCTTGCCGGCTTGCCCAAAGCCCCCTCCACGCTTTCACCGACTGTCAATTTTGAAGGAGCTGCCAGGCGCTCTATTGAGGTCATTGATAACCTGGTGGAGACAAAAGTGATTAGCCGCGAAACGGCCGATCTTGCCAAAATGGCACCGCCTATATTGCAAATGCAAAACCTCAATACGGAATTCGGTTATGTGACAGATCATGCGCTGGCAAGAACGGCAAATATTCTGGGTGCGATAGATACAGATATCGTCATCACAACCACTGTTGACCGCGAAGCACAGGAAAAAGCAGTTTCTGCTATCCGCAACATCATGACTGAAGAAGCAGTTAATCTTGGAGCTGAACAAGCTGCTCTTATTGCCTATGGGGCGGACGGCAATCTGTTGGCAATGGTCGGCGGCGTGGCTTATGAAGACAGTCAATTTAATCGCGCCACACAAGCCGTACGCCAGCCGGGATCTGTGTTCAAGCCATTCGTCTACCTTGCGGCGCTTGAAAATGGAATCAGCACACGCACTCTTTTCATCGACCAACCCACTGAAGTAGAGGGCTGGCAACCTCGTAATTATACTGGCAGATATCGCGGACCAGTTCGCATGTCAGAATCAATCGCGCAGTCAATCAACTCGGTTGCTGTTCAGGCTTCCGAGGCTGTAGGTCGGGGAAAAGTTGTTGAGGCCGCAAAACGCCTTGGGATTAAGCGGGAGATACAAGCCCACCCATCGGTCGCACTCGGCGCCATGGCCATGACACTTGAAGAGATAACATCAGCCTACTTACCCTTTTCCAGGAATGGCCTCTCTGCGACACCATATGTCATTAGTCGCATTGAGAACCGGCAGGGTGAAGTGCTCTATGAGTATGAACTGCAACCACAAACACAGCTATTCACTGAAGCCACCGCCAAAGACATGACGCACCTCATGCATCAGGTGCTGGTCACCGGGACAGGGCGTCGTGCCAGGCTTGGCAGCCGGGCTGCGGCAGGAAAAACCGGTACGACAAATGACTGGAAGGACGCGTGGTTTGTCGGATATACGGCGCAGATGGCGACGGGTGTTTGGGTCGGCAATGATGCGAACACGTCCATGGCTGAAATCACAGGCGGCACCCTGCCAGCAAATATCTGGCGCAATTTTATGCAGGCCGCGCATGAAGGGCTTGAAGATCAGCCTCTACCAGGCGCCTTTACCGCTGATGCAAGTACCGACAATGTGCGCCAAAGTGAATTTTACGCCGGCCTTGAGAGCGACTTTGATATGGCAACAACGCTGGTCGCCGGCAGCACCTATGCCTCAACCGCGGGCGTTGCAGCAGTCGGCGACTTACCGATTGCAGACACCTATCCACTCGACAGCGATATACCAATTTCTCAAGAGACAGAAAATCCGTCCAAACCTGAGCGTCCACGGTGGTGGCCTTTTAGACGGCGTGGTGAATAACGTATTAACCAGGCCATATCTCTCGACAATTTGTTAACAGGTTTTTTCCACTTAAGCCGTATGGTCTCCCTATCGGGACGAAACTGGATATGGCTGCACGAAAATCACCATTGGAAGCACTGATTGATTTTCCTCGCGATGGGGAGAATGAAGCACGGCGTGAACTGCTTCGCATCAATACGGATAACTTCATGACTGCAGCTGATCGTTACGGCTCACGCAGACATGAGTTCTTCGACCTGATGTTTTCCAGGACTTCCCTGAAGATTGACCATTATCTTCGCCGTGTACTCGCCGTGACTTTGGCCAAAGTCAGCAAGGACCAGCGCCTTGCCAAGAAAATGCTGAGCGGGAATGATCGAGCCGTCAGCCTGATCCTGCGCAAGTCAGCCACACAGACTGTACCTGATTTGATTAACATGATCCGGGAACGCAGCTCCATCGTCTTTGATGCCCCACGCCGGCCCGATATTATGGCCAGCGACATGCCTGACTGTAACAGGTTTTCCATGCCACCACTGATGGTCGAGGAAATTTATCGCTTTATTTATTTCAGCCTGCGCCAACCTTTCAACAAGATTGGCAACCCAAAACTCATGGCTCTGCTTGATCAGACCGCGAGAAAGTATCGGCAGAAAATCATTGAAGAATCCCAGGCTGAAACAAGGGCTGAGCTGGTGGCAGCTTCCAAGGCTATTGATCACAAAGTAAGATTAAATCAGCTTACAGAAGACTATGTTTCCGAGTTACTACTTACTGAAAGTAAAACCGAGTTTACGCTAGCAATGTGTGCATTGCTTGGGGTTGATAGCGCGACGATGCAGCGTATCTTGAATGACTCAAGTTGGGAAGCACTGGCCATCACCTGCCGTGCGGCCAACCTGAGCCGGCCGTTTTTCACGAACCTGGTCAACAGTATGAACAAGCGAGAAAGCGACCAGAACAGCAGCACCCGGATTGTTACGCTTTATAATAAAATTTCTCAGGATTCAGCAACGCGTGTTATGCGCTTCTGGCAAATACGTGCTTCAACGCAAAAATCTGAGGAGCAGGGCTCGGTAGCACCAACGACTGACACGGCACAATATGATCTCGCCCCACAGGCAATCTCCGCAAGAGCCTGAGTGTCAGTTCTCTTTCTGATATCAATCTGACCCCAGGAAGTTGCGCCCGCTCCGGTCTTCCACTTCTACCAACCAAAGATCGCGATCAAAACTCAGCTCCCGGCTGATTTTTTCGTCTACTTCTCGTTCCGACAAGAAAGCCTCCATCAAAGGACGCCAGCGATCTTCTTCAACTTCAGCATAGGTTTCAATCCAGGCGCAGGCTTGTCGATCACCGTTTATTGCTTTGACGATGACCAATCCTCCATCTGGATCACCTTTTCGGACGATCGCGGCAAAAGCACCGGCTGACTGTGCCCTGCGCAACCATGCTTTGACAAAAATTTCCGTTCTTAACCTTGGCACTGAGCCATATCTCCTGCGTTGCAAAACACGCCTAACCACACTAGCCTGATGCCGCAGCAGATATCCATGGGGCAAAAATGACGAAAAAACTGCGCGTGAACGGGGTCGAGCATACTATAGACGTTGATCCCTCGACCCCCCTTTTATGGGTATTACGGGAACAACTGGATTTAACAGGCACAAAATTTGGCTGTGGTATTGCACAATGCGGCGCCTGTACGGTCATGATTGAAGGTGTTGCCGTACGCTCCTGCATCATGCCCATTGCAAACCTTGAAGGGCGCGATATCACAACGATCGAGGGGCTGGCAGAAGATACTGAGACACCTCACCCTTTACAAAAGGCATGGATCGAGCATCAGGTCCCGCAATGCGGGTATTGCCAATCAGGTCAGCTGATGTCTGCGGCTGCCTTGCTCAAGCGCAACCCTCAGCCTACGGAGGCTGACATCAATAACGCAATGGAGGGCAATATCTGTCGCTGCGGTATGTATGGACGGATCAAAGAGGCGATAAAAACTGCCGCCGAGGAAATGCCTGAAACCTCTCCAGAACAGACGACAGCCATGGAGACAGACAATGGGTAAGTGGACAAGACGCGCTTTCCTCTCTGCCGGTGTTCTGGCTGGTGGTGGTATTATTGTCGGTGTGGCGCTACGCCCTGGCAATCGCAATGACAAACTTGCTTCCCACGTGGAAGGAGATGGTGAAAAGCTTGTTCACGCTTACATCAAGATTGACCAGAACAACGTTGTTACAGCGATTATACCGCACTCGGAAATGGGACAAGGCGCGCTAACGGCATTGGCACAAATGCTGGCCGATGAGCTCGACGCTGACTGGGACCTCGTGCGGGTCGAAGAAGCGCCAGCTATAGGTGAGTACGCCCTTTACTCAACCGGTCGAGGATATCTATTCCAGGGCATTGATTTTCCTGAAATTGTTATCCCGACAATAGAAGGCGTCATGATGATGCTGTCGGATTCACTTGACCTTCAGGTAACAGGCGGCAGCATGAGTGTGCGTGTGACAGGCACCTATGGTATGCGCGTGGCTGGCGCTGCGACACGTGACATGCTGAAGCGCGCCGCCGCCAAGGAATGGGGCGTATCAGAGAAAGAGATTACCACCGAAAAAAGTATGCTGATTCATACTGCCAGTTCGCGCCGCGCACCGTATGCAGAGTTTGCTGCTGCAGCTGCCGAAATGACGCCGTCCTACACACCGAAATTGAAGGATATCAAAGACTACAAACTGATGGGGCAGCACAAGCCTCGTTTTGATATTCCAGCCAAGGTGGATGGCAGTGCTAAATTCGCACTGGATGTGCGCGTGCCGGAGATGGTGTACGCAACCGTGAAACGCACGCCTGTTTTTGGCGGTACTGTGAAGTCGTTAGATGATACTGCTGCGCGTGCCATCGATGGCGTGTTGGATGTCATCACACTACCAGTTACGAACTCGGACATGATGATTGGCGGGTTTGCAGCTGGAGAAGCCGTTGCCGTCGTTGCAGAAAGCTACTGGTCAGCACAGCGCGGCCTTCGCGCGCTAGACATTCAGTGGGATGACAACGGTAAAGGCGCTGTATCAAGCGCAGACATTGCTGCGAAACACCAACGTGATATTGATGCTGGAGAAGAGCGCAAAAGTGATCACAGTGCTGGTGATATTCAGAATGCCCTAGAAACTTCTCAAACCGTTCTTAGTGCTGAGTATACGATCCCTTATCTCGCTCATACCTGCATGGAGCCATTAAACGCAACTGCTGACTATCGTGACGGCCAGTGCGAAATCTGGGTTGGTTGCCAGAATCCTCTCGGTTTCAGGCGCGCTGTAGCTGATGTGCTAAGGCTGGACGAAGAAAAAGTCACTTTCCACAATATGCTCATGGGTGGAGGTTTCGGGCGCAAATCACGCCCGGACTGGGCCATGCAGGCTGCCCTGCTTTCAAAAGCCGTTGGCAA
>JALEGM010000190.1 GCA_022763145.1 Aquisalinus sp.
CGCTTAAAGCGAATTTCTTTGATTAGCGCTCTGCCGTAAGTGTCAGCAGAAGCTCATTCGTTGTATAATCCTTGGCAAAGAGGCCAGGTGTTGTGCCATCTGACTCCTGCTGCTCATAAGTATACTCAAGCTTGGCAGAGAGAAGCTGGTTGATGAGATACGTACCTGCCAGTTGCAGGGCATAGCGTTCATCTTCACGGTCCAGATTTTCATAATCATCAAGCGCATAGCCTGCAGACGCAGAAAGTATGATATTGCGCGCAACTTCATGATCAATACCCAGAACCACTTCACTGGTGAGGAACGCCGCATCAGCAATCAGTGGTGACGCGCGTACTTCACGCGATGCAGACAAACCAACAGTCGTCAGCTCAGTTGGGAACCACTCGACCCCTGCATCAATGCTGACGCCGTCAATTGTTTCCAGCGCCGGATCATCAAACTCTTCTTCAAGGTACCCAAGCGCGAGAGTGCCGCGAACCAAACGCGTAATGTCAAAGTCAACGCCTGCTGCAATCGTGTAACCCTCGGAGTCACGATTTAGGCCACCTGGCGTCGGCGTCGGGAAATTCCGTTGACGGAATGTGCTGCGAATGAACACGGAAGCATCACGCGTAACGGCATAACCAGCCTGCAAAAGCACAGATGTTTCTTCCAGGTCGCGGAAGTCCTGATCTACCTGCGTATTGCTGACAAGAGAGAAAGCGTCATCATAGTCGTAATCCGCATAAGACAAACGACCACGATAACGGATGCGCCCAAACTCTTGACGCAGACCCGCGTAAACTTCGCCGCGCTTGTAGTCGACAGGGTCATCGAAAATATCAGCTGTTGAAACCTTGCGGCTCTCTGCCAACTTGTCATAAGCGCCGCCCAGTTCAATCGCCGTGGTGCGAGATACATCAATCACTGCATCAGCAAAGATACCGGCATTGAGAGCATTGGCTTCATCAATGTCGACATGCTGATAAGTTTCAACATAAGCGCCTGTTACGAGCGAATGACGATTCCAGTTGCTTTCTGCCTGAACACTTGGACGCAACACGAAGTAGAAGTCCTCCTGCTCACCAAACTCGGCGTTGATGTCTGGATCAATCGCGAATGTATTGTCTGTGTACCCAAGGCTGAGATCAACGCGTGGACGTACGATGAAGCTGCCGGCGCGCACGCCTTGTGGCGCATATTCCGGCCGCTCGCGTTGTAAAACGCTGGTGTTGCGATCCCGCGCAAAAAGTGATTCCTGCGCTGCGGCGATGTCACAAACGCCCAGTGCCCCAAGTGACAGCGTAACCGTCAATACGTTTTTTAAGTCAAACATGCGCAGTCCCCGTTTGTCTGCAAACTATCCGTTGCCCGGCAACAGACCACAACAGAGTGGTCCTCGCACCAAGCATAATGCAGGATATGCTTAACAGCCAGAAGATAAGCATTGGTTAACTCTGGTTTTTTGAGCCAAATCAACCAGTTAGGGAATTACGCTGTTGGTATTCACGCTGCAGGGGAATTATCCCTAGAAAATGCGCTCGGCAATGCGGATGGTATCTCCCGGCCGCACGGGCGTCGTGGAAGTCAGCGGATATTGCTGCTCGGTCGTCGCACCGTCCCGGCGGATGAACACGACCCGCTGGTTAGCTCGGTATGTAAACCCTTCAGCAACCGCGACAGCATTCAGCACGGTCAGGCTGTCACTATATGGGTAGGTGCCAGGGCTATTAACCTCACCGAGAATATAGAAAGGTCGGAAATTCAATACTTCTGCACTGACGCGCGGATCATTCAGATAACCGTCGCGTAGCGAGGATTCTACAGAACGCTGAAACTCTCGCACGGTTTTACCCTCTGCGGAGATCTCTCCCACCAGTGGCAGAGAGACAAGACCGCTACCATCAACCAGAAACTCACCGGAAAGGTCATCCTCACCGAAGACGATCAGGCGCAATTTATCACCCGGCCCGAGCGTGTATTCTCTGACGTCATCCGTGACGACTTGCAGGTCCGGTTGCGGGGCACCTACGGCTGGACCTGCCTGCGGCATTGATCCACAAGCGGCGAGCGATAGCAGGGCAAAAAGCAGAATAGACAATCTCATGGGGTATTTCCTTTCGACAGGAATCTTGAAAGTTGCACGTGTTATAGAGACTTTCCTGCTGTTACCGCAAACTTTCTGTAAACCTGATACCGTATAAAGGCAGAAAAAAGATCTCCCCGACCGTATTCGCGGCCTGATGTTATTGCAAAAGGGCTATTGTACAGGAACTTGTCTATGCCACTTCTCCAGCTCATCATCCTCGCGATTGTACAAGGCATTACGGAATTCATTCCCGTTTCTTCTTCTGCGCACCTTATCTTGGTGCCGGAGGCTGTCCCGTCCTGGGCAGATCAGGGGCCGCTGATAGATGTCGCCGTGCATGTGGGATCGCTCGGTGCCGTTATGCTATATTTCAGGCGCGAAACAGGACAGCTTTTTCTTGGCGGCATTGATACATTGCTAATGCGAGAGAGCACTAACCGACGTTTGTTTCTGATGATCTCTGCGGCAACTATCCCCATCATGGTGGTAGCACCAATTATTGTCTTCACCGGCCTGATTGACCACCTGCGCAGCATGGTTGTGATTGGTATTGCCAGCATCGTTTTCGGGGTTGTGCTCTGGTATGCAGACAGAAAGCCTGTGACAGAGGCTGCGGGCGAAGACTTTTCCTGGAAAGCTGTTGTGAGTATCGGCTTTGCCCAGGCCGTTGCCCTGATCCCGGGCAGTAGCCGCTCCGGGATGACGATCACCGCAGCTCGATTTCTGGGATATTCACGCACGGATGCAGCACGCTTTTCCATGCTGCTGTCGATCCCGACCATCCTCGCTTTTGGTTTACTGGCTGGCGCTCAGCTGGTTGTTGACGGTGCTGAGACTAATGTGAGGGATGCAGTAATTGCGATTACACTGTCATTTCTGGCTGCCTTCGCAACCATTCATCTGTTTATGAAAATGACCCAGTATATGAGCTTCACACCCTTTGTCGCCTACAGGATCCTTCTGGGACTCGTATTGATAGGCATCGCGGCCCTGTGAACAACTGTAGCTTGAAATGTGATAAAGTTACGCTATGATATGTTATAGTATATCATCGTTTAGTCAGATTATGTCGATAAAGGCATCAACAAAGCCAGCAGACTTTACGCTTTAATAGAGTTTGCTTGCTAGACTAGCCGAAAGACACATCTCTGCCAGGAAGGGATACTCCGGCCGGGCTAAATTAAAGACCAGACAGGACCTTTAAGACCCATGATAAATTCCAAAGACAACACAGACACTACAAACCAGCCAGCACAAAATTCGTTCGCACGACTGGGTGGCAAAAATCTTGTCTATGTTCGTCCTGTAATTGCAGCTGATGTCATGGAAGACCTGACTGAAGGCGAGGAGTTCGATGTCGAAATCCCCGCGGAAACTGTACTATACGCCCTGCATGCAGCAGATGGTGCACGCATTGCCTTGATGGGCGACAGGGATCTTGCTTTTGCCGCTGCGCGCCAGAATGAAATGACGCCTGTCAGCGTCCACTAGCATTAGGCTACACTATAAAAATCAGGCTGCGCGAGAGCGCTCCCGCTCCATAGCGATGGCGTAAAGGGCGTCAGCGGAGCTGGCACCGCGCATAGCAGCACGCACATCATCATTTCGCATTAGCCGGGCAACCCGGGATAGCGTTTTCAGATGCATGGCGTTCGCTTCTTCAGGGGCAAGCAACAGAAAAAGTAGGTCCACAGGTTCACCGTCGACGGCATCAAACTCAACGGGTTGCTTGAGAAGGGCAAGCACGCCAAGCATCTCGTCAATGCCTTTAACCTTCCCGTGTGGGATCGCAATACCACCGCCCACACCGGTGGAGCCCAGCTTTTCCCGTTCCTGCAAAACCATCAGAATCTTGTCGCAAGCAATCCCGGAGAGATCTCCGCATTTTTCTGCCAGCAGAGAAAGGGCCTCCCGCTTGCAGTTTGCCTGCACATTTACAATGACCCGTTCAGGGGTCAGCAGATTACCGAGATCACTCATACAAATCCTCAGTTCAAAATGCCTGCCAATGCCAGCGGGTCTCATATATGACCACAGCCCAAAAAGATGAAGGGCTTCCCGATCACTTTCACGATGTCAATGAAATGATCGATTGGACGGCGAAAGGCGTGCTTTTAAGGTTATTTTCCGCTGTCAATCCAGCCCACATTTCCGTCC
>JALEGM010000191.1 GCA_022763145.1 Aquisalinus sp.
AGAAGCACGTTGACTTTCAAAAGCTCCATGCTGGTAAAGTCTCAAAACTTTATATTTCCGCCACGAATGTTCGTACCAGTAAGGTCAAGGTGTTCAGTCGCGAGCAGGTTACAGCAGATGTAGTGATGGCCTCAGCGTGTCTCCCGAATCTTTATCAGGCTGTTGAGATAGATGGTGAGCATTACTGGGATGGTGGGTTCACGGGTAATCCGCCTTTGTGGCCACTTTTTTATGATCGTGAAAGCCGAGACGTTCTTGTTGTGATGCTCAATCCTATTGAGCGACATGAAATTCCAAAAACAGCTGCTGAGATTCATAACCGGGTTAATGAAATATCATTCAACTCCTCTCTTCTAAAAGAAATGAGAGCTGTATCCTTCGTACAGAAGCTAATTCGAAAGGATATGTTGAAGGAGGAGTATCGTGACGCGTATGTTGATATTCTTTTCCATAATATCCGCGCTGACCAGTATCTGCAGGATCTGTCGGTTGCAACCAAGTACAATACTGACTGGACGTTTCTGAAGTCATTGCGTGATCGTGGTCGAACTTCAGCACGTCAGTGGCTTGATAAAAGCTATGAAAAATTGGGCGTAGAGTCGACTGTTAGCCTGCGCGATGAATTTTTCGAGGCTCACGCAGGCCGTGATCAGGATTGATCTGTCGATTATTCAATAGCTGATTTTTGAATGGTGCTGTGAATTTCATTGACCATTTTTAGAGCTGCAGAGCCATAATACCT
This sequence comes from Aquisalinus sp., assembly GCA_022763145.1. GTDB lineage: Bacteria > Pseudomonadota > Alphaproteobacteria > Caulobacterales > Parvularculaceae > Aquisalinus. The sequence goes on from JALEGM010000191.1 coordinate 743, forward strand.
TGTGTACTCTGCAGTGAAAATACCAGCTGCAATCGCAGGATCTGTTTCTACAAGAGCCTCTGCTTCTGCCACTGTGCTAACATCAAAGATGAATAAGCCACGCTTTGGGTCAGCCTCCATGAAGGGGCCTGCCAGCACCAGCTTACCTTCTTCTGCCAGCCGCCCCATGTTTGCGAAATGACCCCTGAACAGCTCATTACGTTTGTCTGCATCAGTAATCTCAGTCGGGCCTGTCAGCAGTGTGACAAAGATATAGGGGCGCATACCATAGTCATCCGCCCCCAGCTTTTCTGCAAGCGCAGCGTCATAGTCTTGCGTACCGATGTCGCCGGCTACAGCCGGTTGTGCCAGCAGTAAAATAAATACGGTAAATAGATAAATGGCTGATGTCTTTATTCTGCTCATGAAAAAGCCCTCCCTTATTCCGAATGAATAGCTCCCGATAGTCATTTGTGCAAATGACAGCTTTGCAATCAGCTTTTGCGGAAGATCACTGATAGGTTATTGGCCGGCATTTCAACGACTTTATGCAATGTGAGATTGGCCGCTTCGGCCAGGGGCATGATCTCACGGTCGAGGTCGCGTACACCCCATCTTGGATCGCGGGACTTTAGGCTTTCATCAAAAGCAAGGTTTGAGGAAGCGGTTTTGCCATTTCGCAGGAATGGACCGTAGAGGAATAACCTTCCATCTTCCTGTAGTAAGGCGCCGGCGCCAGCAAATAATCCTTCTGCTGCCGCGAACGGTGCAATATGGATCATGTTCACAGACATCATGCCGATCAGAGGCTTTGGAATGTCCCGACCTTCAAACCATCTGTCGAGGGTCACATCCAGGTCAAGCGGTGTGTGAACGTTTGCGAGGTCAAGGTGTTCTGCCCACGCTGTAATGCTGGCCCGTGAGGTTGCGTCTGGGTCTGAAGGAAACCATGTTAGCTCCGGCAGACTACCGGCAATGTGTGCTGCATGTTCACCAGTGCCGGACCCAACCTCCAGAAAAGCACCCATATCAGGCATATACTGACGAAAAATTTCCAGAATGGCGTCGCGGTTACGCGCTACAGAAGGCGAGGAGAGTCGATCAGCTTCGCTGGCGCGAGTTTCCAGCGCGATTTCCTTGCCGCTTTCGTCTTTTTGATAAGTCGACTCGGTCATCGTAAATCAGGAGCAGGAGCCGCCACCAAGTACACAAAAAGTCGCACAGTGCGGATGGTTCAGTTTCACCGGCTGCGACGCTTCTTTCAATGAACCACCCAGATTGAATTGTTGGTCATATGCCAGCAGTGTACAAGCCTGTACTTCGGCCCGTCCCGCGCCTTTATGGCGTACAACCATGCGGGATGAGGCGCACATGATGTCTGAGGGCTTCTTGTTGAGGATACCCCAGCATTCTACCGTAATCTCGGGCGGATCGCCCCCATCATTCATCTCGGGAAAAAGTACCAGTGCTTCCGGATCGTTAACGTCGATTTGCACACCGATCGCCTCGAAGACTTTTTGGTAACCCTGCCGTGCCTCAGCTTCATCTTCGCCCCAGCAGGTGCGCCCTGCAGCTGTCATTGTGAAGCCGTTTTCGGCCAGCCACTGCATGCCGTCGAGTGCAGGTTGATACGTGTCTTTGCCGCGCTCTTTTTCATGCAGTTCTTTGGAATAGTGATCGAGACTGATGCGCAGTGTTAGCTGGCTACCGAACCGTTCTTTCAAATCCAGAAGTCCTTCCTGAACACGTGGTCGCATCAGCGGCTTCATCGCATTGGTCAGGACCAATGTATCAAATCCGTGCTCAAGGGTCATTTCCAGTATACGGATAATGTCTTTGTTCATCATCGGCTCACCGCCGGTGAAGCCGATTTCACGCGTGCCCATTTCCTTTGCTTCGGCAAGATAAGGTGCAACGTCTTCCGGCGTCAGATAAACCAACCGGTCGTTTGTAGGAGAACTTTCAATGTAACAATTGACGCATTCAATGTTGCACAGAGTGCCCGTGTTAAACCAGAGGGTTTCCAGCTGTTTCAGTCCAACAGCTGCACGGCGCGTCCCGTCCGCGGTAAAATCAGGGTCTGCCCATTTCGTCAATGCTGTTCCGTCAGCCATATATCTGCCTTGCCTGTATGCCGCCCCCAAAATGGGCTGATATTTGTGGGCTGACCCTAAAGCAACTGGCTGCTGATGCAAACTGGTGATTGTCGTCTGGCAATAAACTCACCGTGAGCCAGGCATACGGGAAATCTTGACGTAATGGGTGTCGACGGCGCATAAGCCGCAATTCGTGCGGGTATGGTGAAAAGGTATCACGCGAGCTTCCCAAGCTTAAGTTACGGGTTCGATTCCCGTTACCCGCTCCAGTGTCGTGTTCGTCAAAAGACGCTGGACCGGCGCATGGCGGCGCTTATAACACACGCCAGATAACACAAAAGGAGAGCCGCCATGAGCCAAGCCGAGACTGATTTTCCTGCTGGAGACCTGTTAAAGGGCAAGCGTGGCCTCATCATGGGGGTCGCCAATAAGAATTCCATTGCCTGGTCCATCGCGCAACAGCTCCATGCACAAGGGGCAGAGCTTGCCTTCACGTATGTGGGTGAAGCGCTGGAGCGCCGGGTACGCCCTCTGGCCGAAAGTCTCAATGCGCCGATTATTCTTGATTGTGACGTGACGGACGATGCTTCCATGGAGGCCACGTTCAAAGCCATCGAGGACCAATGGGGCACAATGGATTTTCTCGTGCATTCCATTGCTTTCGCTGACAAGGACGCCCTGAAGGGCTCATTTGTTGAAAACACCACGCGGGATATTTTCAAAACCGCGATGGATGTTTCAGCTTTTTCTTTTGTTGATTCAGCAAATCGTGCGGCCAAACTGATGCCAGATGGTGGCTCGATGATCACGCTCACTTATCTTGGCTCGGAACGCGTCATTCCGAATTATAATGTCATGGGTGTTGCCAAGGCGGCACTTGAAGCCGCCACTCGTTACATCGCGCGTGATCTGGGACCAAAAGGCATCCGCGTGAATGCAATTTCCGCAGGTGCGATCAAGACATTATCTTTGGGCGGTATATCTGGCGCACGCAGTCTTTTATCCGAGGGCAAGGCCTGGGCGCCAATGCGTGAGAATACTGACCCGGCCGGTGTTGCGGGTGCTGCACTTTATCTTCTGTCAGACCTTGGCAAATCCTGTACAGGCGAAACGCACCATGTTGATGCGGGCTTCCACATTGTTGGTATGCCAGAAGAATTAGATACGGAATGACTTCACGAAAAAAGCCCTGCCGGGGTCTGGCAGGGCTTCTCTCCTTCTCTCTCAATTAGAAGGATTGTAACAGGTCTCTTTATTCAGCGAGACCTGGGGCTGGGTGGCCGTGGGTAAACTCCGGATAGCCAGGTTGGCCAAGTTCGGCGCTGTCGAGGCCAGCATCTTCGTCCTCTTCCGCCGCTCGTATGCCGATGGTGTATTTCAACAGCATCCAGGCAATAAAGCTCACGGTAAAGACAAAGACTGCATTGGCGACAATACCAACGCCTTGTCCTAAGAATGTCGCATCTGGATTAGTGAATGGCACGACAATCGTTCCCCAGATACCACACACAAGGTGTGCCGGGATCGCGCCAACCACGTCATCAATACGTGCTGCTTCCAACAGCGGTGTTGCCAGGAAGATCAGTCCACCACCAACAGCGCCGATAAGCGCAGCTTGCCAGATTTGCGGCATCAATGGTTCGGCGGTTATGGCGACAAGGCCGCCAATTGCCCCGTTTAGCGCCATGGGCAGATCAATCTTGCCTTTGAGTAACGTGCACAGAACAACAACGGTGATAACGCCAGCGGCTGCAGCTGTGTTCGTGTTCACGAATATATTAGAGACTGAGATGGCATCATCTACTGAGCCGAGCGCCAGTTGAGAGCCGCCATTAAAGCCGAACCAGCCAAGCCAAAGAATGAAGACACCCAGTGTGGCCAGAGGCATCGACGAGCCGTGGAAGGTCACGATCTTGCCGTCAGTCGTGTACTTGCCTTTGCGCGGTCCCAGAGCGATTGCCCCGGCCAATGCGGCCCAACCACCCGTTGCGTGCACCAGCGTCGAACCTGCAAAGTCAGAGAACCCATAACGGGCGTCCAGCCAGCCGCCGCCCCATTCCCAGGAAGCCTGGATTGGATAGATCAGTCCGGTCAGCAATGCGGTGAACAGGAAGAACGGCCATAGACGGATGCGCTCTGCCAATGTACCGGAAACGATAGAAGCGGCTGTCGCGACAAAGACCATCTGGAAGAACCAGTCAGAAGATGCGGCGTAACCTGTGGCAAGTGCTTCCGTGTCGTCTGCGCTCCAAGGGGCCAACGTACCGATCCAGCCACCTTCGCTCACACCGTAGATAACATTATAGCCAATCAGCCAGACCATGATGGAAGCGATCGCGTAAAGCGTGATGTTCTTGAGACAAATTGTGGCTGCGTTCTTAGAGCGGACAGAGCCAGCCTCCAGCATGGCGAAGCCACAGGCCATGAACATGACAACCATGCCCATGATCAGGAACAAGAGCGTGTTGAAGACGAACGTAATGTCCGGCGTCACAGCCTCCTGTGCATGTGCACTGCCAGCAGACAGTGCAAGCGCGGGCATCAGTGCCCAGCCAAGTCGTTTCAGTTTCATTGCGTGATACCCCTCTTCAAAGGTTAGTTTTGTTTTTGTGATGGCCTGCGCGAATGCAGGCATCCGGGTATCGACGCTAGAGCACAAAATTGTGCATCGCAATATATAAAAGCAGAAAATGCTGTATATGTGGAATTATTAGGGTTATGCACTTTTGTCTTGCGATGTTAGAATCG
>JALEGM010000192.1 GCA_022763145.1 Aquisalinus sp.
AGTAAACCAAGGCAGGTGGATGCACAGTAACTCTCCCCCTACTGTGTCCTGCCAGCCCCGCTGGTGAGGGCACGCCAGCGGGGCAGCATTTTTTGCCTCATTTCCTGTTAGACAGCCTTTCCCCTTTTGCAGGGGCACCTTACGCTGTGCCTGAAACAGGAGAGGAAGCCCATGCTAGACCTTGTCAGCACAAGTGCTCAGGAAGACAGCCCGCCGCAGGAGCCTGCATTTGGAAGGCAGTATGACTTCGTGCCACCAGTGCAGCTTTCCGATTATATGGTCTACACAAACGGACAGCCTTATGAGGCCTATGCACAGATGCGCGAAAATGCACCTGTCTGCTGGTGTACAGAGGATGAGTTCTCAGGCTTCTGGGCTTTGACGCGCTATGAGGATATTCGGGCAGTCGAACTCGACACTGCGACCTTTTCTTCCCAGCGTGGTGGGATCAACATGAACTATGGTCCGCCAGAAACACGTCATCCGTTGCTCAATCGTGCTGCGTTTGACAATATGATTTGTCTTGATGCGCCTGTTCATCTTCAGTTGCGCCGGGAACATATGCCCTTTTTCACAGCCTCTTACGTTGCTGATTTACGCAAGAAGGTTGATCTGCAAGTAACGAAGTTGCTGGATGACATGGTTGCAAAAGGTCCAGTGCTTGACTTGGTTGAGCACTTCTCCGCCGAATTGCCGCTGTTCACGTTAAGCGAAATTCTTGGAATTCCGGAAGCGGACCGCCCGAAGCTCGTACGTTGGATGCACTATCTGGAGCTTGCACAAGATGCGCTGACACGTGATGCGGTAGGCGATATTGACCCGGTCTTCATGTTCGAATTTCTGACAAATGTACAAGAGATGTTTGATTACGGACAGTCTATGCTTCAGTCTCGGCGAGATGAGCCGCGAGATGATCTGTTGTCAGCAATCGCCCATGCAGAAATTAACGGAGCGCCGCTGCCGGATGAATTCCTTGATGGGTCATGGTTGCTGATTGTCTTTGCCGGTAATGATACCACTCGAAATTCCATTTCCGGGTCCATGCGTCTTCTGAGCCAATTCCCTGACCAGAAAGAACAACTCGTTCAGGGCACATCTTTGCTACCGAATTTTGTACACGAAGCAATTCGTATGGTCTCGCCGGTCATTTATATGCGGCGCACTGCAACCCGTGATACTGACATAAACGGACAACAAATTGCTGAAGGAGAAAAGGTGCTCATGTATTATGGCGCGGCTAATCGAGACCCTTCCGTTTTTACAGAGCCTGATAAGTTTGATATCGCACGTGAAAATGCAAAAGAGCATATCGCATTTGGTCTCGGTCCCCATGTTTGTCTCGGGCAGCGTATTGCCAATATGCAATTGGAAGTAGCGTTCGAACAAATTCTGGCGCGGTTCCCAAAAATTGCCTGCACCGGCAACGTCAAAATCGCACCATCAAACTTTGTTCACGCCATCAGTCATCTGGAAGTCGACCTGGGACAAGGCTAACCAAGTCTTGGTAAAAACAGCAGCACATTGTATAGCCAAACACAGCAACTGAGAGTTTGTCCATGACCCGCTTCAACGCCGCTTCCGTTCCTGTTATTTCCGCTCTTCTTCTCGCTGCCTGTGGCGGTGGCAAAACTGAAGCAGTTGACCCGGTAGCCGAAGAAGTCATCGCTGTCATTCCGGAAGAAATCGTTGAGGTTGAGGATACAACAGCCGCACTTGCTCAGCCACCATCTGCCATCACAGTAGAAGTGCCGGAGGTGAATGCTCGACGCGGCCGTATCCTGTTTACGGTCAAGGGCTGTGTTATATGTCATCAGGTGAATGGGGTCGGGGGCACAGCTGCCCCAACGCTCTCTGCAAGCCGGCAGCCCGATAGAATCAACCCCCTGACATTCACGGCACGTATGTGGCGTGGTGCGGCGGCAATGACACAACTCCAAAACATCGAGCTAGGATATACGATTGAGCTGGATGATCAGGATTTTGCTGATCTGGCAGCTTTTGCAGAAAGCCCGGAAGAACAGGCCCTGTTTACCCTCGATAGCGTCGGGGAAGAAATGCAGACTTGGTTTCTTAATGACCGTTACTGGATTACCGGCAATTGGGAAGAGTATAAATCTCGAGGCTCCCGTATCCCGGCGGTAGAAGCAGAATAGATTTAGCAGCGGACTTTCTACTCATGCCTGTTAGTCAGGGTGCCTCACTTGGTGAAATTAAGAAGGAAGTCGCCAAGTTCATGACTTGGCGCGAGTTCAACTATAATTGCCACATATCCCTAAAGCATCGTTTTGCGTATTTTGAGACACCTAAAGTTGGGTGTAGTTCCATAAAATATGCCATGATGCATCTGGAACTAGAGGGGTTCTCGCCACGTATTACAGATCCTCACCTCACATTCTATAATATGCCCACAGTTAAACCGTATCAGCTTGATACCGCTCATTTGTATGATGTGTTGTTTACAGATCGTTTTTTCCGCTTTTCCTTTGTCCGGAACCCTTTCACTCGAACCTTATCAGCCTATCTGGACAAGATTAAGCGACCCAAGCGTCTTGCAGGGAGTATTAGTCGGGCCCTGGGGCTTATGCCGGGTGCGTCAACAGATATGACGTTCGGGGAGTTTCTGGACTTCATCATTCGGACTCCAGCTTTTCAACAAGACAAACATTGGCGGCCTCAAAATCAGGTTTTGTTGTATGGTCTGATAGAGTTCCATC
>JALEGM010000193.1 GCA_022763145.1 Aquisalinus sp.
GTTCGCTGAACACCTCAAAAAGTGACCGGATGGCAAAAGCTTCCCCTCCTTTGGGGTGGGCGGGACGATCTGAAGGATTCCAGGCATAAAGATCAAAATGAGTATATGGAATTTCTTCAGATACGAATTTTTTCAAATAAAGAGCCGCTGTAATAGAACCCGCAAAACCCGAGTCCGAGGCATGGTTGATATCAGCAATGCTGGACGACAACATGGAAAGATAGTTTTCCCAGAACGGCATACGCCAAACAGGGTCCTGCACTTTGTCGGCCGCCGCTATGACCTCAGCTGCAAACGCATCATCGGTCGTGTAAAGCGGCGCCAGTTCCGGACCAAGTGCCACCCGCGCCGCGCCTGTCAGGGTCGCAAGAGAGATAATGTGTTCGGGCTTTTCTTCCGACGCTAGCGCCAGAGCATCACACAAGACCAGACGCCCTTCTGCATCTGTATTGGAAATTTCCACCGTCATACCATTGCGGCTTTTGAACACATCACCCGGCCGATAAGCATTACCGGAAATATTATTCTCTACTGCAGGAATGAGGAGTCGCAGGCGAACTTTCAGACCCGCTGCCATGATCATGGAAGCCAATGCCAGGGCGTTTGCGGCGCCTCCCATGTCTTTCTTCATGAGGCCCATGCCCTTGCCGCCTTTTATATTGAGGCCACCCGTATCAAAGCAAACCCCTTTGCCGACAAGCGTCACTTTCGGGTCATCCTTATCGCCCCAGGTCAAATCAATCAGCCGCGGAGAGCGATCTGCTGCCCGCCCGACAGCATAAATGAGGGGGAAGTTCTGCTTGAGTAAGGCACTTCCCTCAATGACTTTCACCTGAGCCTTAAAACGCCCGGCCACTTCCTTCACAGCATCCGCGAGATGCTCTGGGCCCATGTCTTCTGCCGGTGTATTTACAAGATCGCGCGCAAGCCAGATTGCCTCGGCTATTCCGGAGAGATGATCAGCTGCAACCTGCTCCGGCAAGACCAGTACAGGCACCTCGGAAACTTCCTTGTATTTGCCAAATCTGTATCCTCCCATAACCCAGCCAAGGGCTGCCAGTTCGGCTTCATCTCCTTCACCGGGATTAGCGAGAAAATAGTCACCGGCAGGAAGCTGCGCAGAAGCGGCTCCAACCACCAGTCGGTCAGCTCCTGCACCGACGCCGACAAAAACGGCATCAGCTGCGACGAGCACACGCCCCTGCTGGCCCTGAAAGCCGTTTGCCTTTGCCAGCAGCAGATAGCCAATGGCGTGATCTTCCAACCAACGGTCAAAGCCTTCTTCCGGCACAAGCCAGATAGGGATGGCTTTACGAGCGCGCTCAGCATCATACGGGGTGAAAACAGAACTATATGTAACCATTCATTAACTCATTTATTTTTAACGGTTTTTCTCAATAACCAGACAAGACGGCCGGTCTTGCTTAAGGGTTTATTGAGCAGATTCACAGATAATGGCCATCAGACTAACAGGTGCTGAAGAGGCTTATCAATGAGCAGACTGCTGAAATCGCTTTCCACCGGACTATGTGCCCTTGCTCTCCTGAGCTGTGCCGGCAATCCCCTAACCACCAGCTCGAGGTTGAACGACAAGCTGGATGTTGTGCCAGGCGGATATGAACCGGGCGATCACGACCCCGTTGCCAAGGCTGCTTTCTGGGGTACGCGCTATGATCGCAACCCGAATGATGCGGATGTTGCGGTTACTTTCTCGCAGGCTTTGCGTGTCATGGGCTCCAACGAAGAAGCTCTCACCGTAATGACGCGAACCTATCGTCAAGCAGGGAACAAACCTGCTGTTGCGCTTGAGTACGGGAAAGTACTGATTGCTAATGACAGAGCCTTTGAAGCTGTACGCCCGCTAGAGCAAGCTATTCTCACCGGCAAAGGTGAGGATTGGCGATCTTACTCCGCATACGGTGTAGCGCTTGACAAAATTGGCGAACACAAGGCTGCCCGACAGCAATATGATATGGCCCTGAAGATCAAGCCAAATTCACATGTTGTTCTAAACAACAAGGGTTTGTCCTACGCTCTTTCTGGCAACCTTGCAAAAGCAGAACAAACACTGCGTTTTGCTGCAGCAACGACAGCTGGCACACCAACCGTACGCCAAAATCTGGCACTCGTGCTCGGCTTTAAGGGTGATGCCGCCGAGGCAGAACGTCTGGCACGCTCCGATCTGCCACCACGCATAGCTGATAATAATGTGGCTTATTTCCGCTCACTGACAGCACAACCTGCATATTGGCAAGCCTTTGCTGGCGATAATGTAGAGATGCCATCTTTCGATGCCCCCGTAGCAACCAGCTCATTTGACGTAGCACCGGTTATCGAGGCACCAACTGAATCTATTCCGGAACCAACAGTCATGGAACCGGAAACTTTCCCGGTACCAGCCCTGCCAGAAGCACCAAATGGGGACCCGACACCTTTAGGCGACATTCTCAGCTCCTTGAGTGTACCTGCTGAAGAGCCGAAAATGAACACCACATCCAATAGTTTTGGGTTGAGTGGATGGAGCTCCATTGAACCACCGGTTACAGTTTCTGTCCCGGTGCAGATTGAAAATACAAGATTTGCAGCAGAGGATTCTGTAGACATCTTGTCTGAAGTAGAAATTCAGGAAGAAGTCCTGGATGCGCCTGTTCCCATGCTGGAAGAAATTACAGAGGAAACCCCGGAAAAGTCAGAGAATGCGGCCGAGGCTTCTACTAGTGAAGACGAGGAAGCAGAAGACGTGCCGGTTGAGAACCCGACGACGCCTCTTTATTGAGACCGCCGCCCTATTGATGAGACCCAATACCCCCTCATGTGAGGGGGTATTTTTTTGCCCACATACCAGTAGTTTTACTTTGTCGAGAGATGATGGCGATAGGCCTGAAACTCATATCGGGGAAGACAGTCCGCCTGTCGGGAGGGAGAGCCTGACGGGCGGATATTTCTCAAACAGGTATCGGTATCGACAGGAAAACCTCTGTGCCATTACCGGTATTGCTGATAGTTTCCTCACCAGATAAAGCCTTAGCGCGTTTGGCGATATGACTTAAGCCTCGGCGCGATTCCAGCTCCTTAGGATTGATACCTTTTCCGTTGTCTATAATTCGGATATGGAGTTTTTCAGCGTCGGTTACGGGCTCTTCTTGAGAAAGAACTTCCATGGCGATGGTAATTTTTGTCATACCAGAATGACGCAATGCATTCGTGACAGCTTCCTGCATAGCACGGTAAATGTGCAATACGGATTCAGGGCCAAAGCCAGGAATCTGCTTACGGATTTTCATCTGCCAATCCAGCTCTACGCCAGCGGCAGATAATTGCGGCTGTACCCTTGCCCTGAATGCCCCAAGAGCCATACCAATGTCATCCGTTTCCGTATCGAGAGAGTCAACGATTAGTCGCAAGTCATTCAGGCTGTTTTGCAAGCCAGAAGATACCTCATGGCTAGATAAATTCTGCTGCTTGATTTGTAATTGAAGGCCCAGTAACTGGCTCCCTATACCGTCATGCATATCCAGCATGATGCGCTGACGTTCTTGCGCTATGGCAGCCTGCTTTTCTTGTTCGCGCGTTTTCTCATAGGATCGTGCGAGTTCAACTTCCCGCTCTGCCAATTCAGTCGCTAGCGTGATCCGTTGTTGTTCTTCTGCCTGTCGTAATTGTAGCGTTCGCCGCGCCAATACATAAATTATCCCGAGTGCAACAATGACTATTGCCAAAGGCGAATACGGCATAGTTGTTACCAACGGCCACCAGGACACATTGCTGGAAACAAGTATTTCACTAAGCACATCGACAAGTGCTGTAGACAAACAAATACCAAATGCGGCTATACTGAAATAAGGAATGTTGCGCTGTTTGCGGTAAGTGATGAACTTCCACCCTGTCCAGAGCAATGCCCCCACCACAACGGGCAAACCTAAAAAGAGGTAGAGCGTGTCCCCCCAATCCGTGTCGATAAGATCCAGAAGGAAGGAGAATACCGTGTAGCCAATACCAGTAATGGCAAGCGCCTTATACGTATTAAGAGCTTTTGTTGTCCATGCATTTGCAAATGCTGCTATCGACATCACAAGCCCAAATGTTGTAATATTGAACATGAAGCTCTGGTGGATAACTTCCCAAGTGTGCATGGGGAGTTGGTAGTACACATTGCGCCCCACCCAGAAAATCATTATGAATCCCAGAACAATGTATTCATGTCGTTGCTGGCGGGATAAACCTCCGACAGCAAGTGCGAAAATCGCCACAAAAACACCAATACCATTCACGATGTTCAATGACGTGACATTCAACGTCTGACGCCAGAAATACGCCTTGACCAAAGCCTCCCGCTCCCCCGCATAGACAGCATAGATACGGGGGCGAAGAGAGTACCCATACAGATAAATATCAAGTATATTATGACCATCTGCCAAGAATTGCTCCGGTAACGTATACAATCTTGGGCCCAGAAAGTTGACGTCAGAGTAGTTTCCTTCGTTTCGTTCAATCCCTACCGGTTGACCATTGAGGAAAACAGAAACCCTGTCGCGCGCCCGCGTGATATAAAAAGCATAGTCTTTACCGGGTATCTTTTCGGCATCAAACGATGTGCGCATAACATAAAGTTGGTTCGCCGAAGGTAGACGATACGAATACCACTGCGAGACTATAGGGGCAAATGCCACGTCATCACCGATATTGCCTTCGAGGCTCGTAGCGGTTGCCACCTGAAAGTCTGAGATACGTTTGGCATCAGCTGGCACCATACTGCGTTCTGCGAAATAGACGACGAGTACGATCGAAAAGAAACATATCAGGAAAAGGCTGGCATAGTTGAATATCTGAACTGCCAGATTGTTCTTATTATCGGCAGGCTTTTCCTCTGTGCTGACCATGGAATATTACCTTATCAACCCCTCACGATAAGCTTGTGATACTGCCTCAGAACGTGTACTGACGGCCATCTTACGGTAAATTGCTTTAACATGTTCAGCAACGGTATAGGGCGAAATCCCAAGCTGACGTGCGACCTCTTTGTTCGTAAAACCCCGCGCCAATTCTGTTAGAATCTCAACTTCACGTGTCGTCAGCCTGGTAGCCGGTGTAGCATCAGAAGTACTTGAATCATCCGTTTCTGAACGAATTTTTTTCAATAGATGCCCCGCTACTGCTGCGCTGATAGGCGAGCCCCCCTCCAGTACCGTGGTGATAGCACTCTTCAATTCTTCAGGCTGCGCACTTTTCAATACATATCCGTCTGCCCCCGCCTCAACAGAGGCCATGACACTTTTCACGTCCCCCAGAACTGTGATCACGATAACCTTTTTGTCCCCGGCCTGACTAGCTTGCTCTACAAAATCGAGGCCTGTGCCATCACCAAGGTCAAGATCAGTGATGAGCAAATCAAAAGGCTGCGCGAGCGCTTTCTTTCCTTCTGCCCAGGAAGAGGCTGCTTCAACCAGTTCAAGGCGAGAGTGGTTTTCTATCACATCCGTGAAAGCAGCACGAGCCAGCGGCACATCCTCAATCAGAATTGTTCTTATTTTTTCAGCATCAGGGGACATTAAAACCTCTTGTCAGAGAAGGCTTAAATGGTCCGTAGTAAAATGTAAAATCAGGAGTACTGCGCCAGCTTCAGGCAGTTATTGCTCAACCTCAACCATGCCGGTGACACGCAGGATCGCTGGGCCAAGAATTACCACAAACAATACGGGCAGGAAAAACAGGATCATAGGAACTGTTAGCTTCGGCGGCAATGCAGCAGCCTTCTTCTCAGCAGCCTGCATCCGCATTTCGCGATTCTCAGCTGCCATGACCCTCAAGGAGGCACCTAGCGGCGTGCCATATTGCTCTGACTGGATCAACGCTGTGACAACAGATTTCACACCTTCAAGGCCCGTACGGTCAGCAAGATTTTGATAAGCCTGCTTACGCTCCTGAAGATAAGAGAGTTCCGCCGTGGTAAGCGCCAACTCTTCGCCGAGTTCCGGGCAACTTGTGCCGACCTCCTCACTAACCTTATGTAAAGCATGCTCAATGGACATGCCAGATTCAACACAAATCAGTAACAGATCAAGGGCATCCGGGAAGCCGAGCTGCATCTTCTGCTGACGCTTCTGTATCACATTGGAAATATAGATATTCGGCAAATAGAATCCTGCCGCAAAACCTCCAATAGTAGCTACGAGTTTCATGAAGCTACCAAGGCCAAAACCGTCCAGAACATAAACATAAAACGCCATGCCCAAACCGCCAATAACTGGCATGGCAACACGAGCAAGCATAAAAGTGAAAACCGGCCGCTCTCCTCGGAAACCTGCCATTGCGAGCTTCTTGGCAGCACTTGAAGCATCAAAAACTTCTAGCAGCTTGAATTGCTCCACAACTTCGCGTGCCACATTATTGGCAGTGGCATTTCTCAGCCCTGCATTATGTTGCTTGAGGTTTTCCCTATGCCGCTCACGTAGGTTTTCCTTGTGGCTATGAACACGCTTCAGGCGATCTTTCATAGGATCTGGCTGAAAGGCTGGCCCGAGCAGGGAAATGATCGTCACACCAACAGCTACGGCTGCCAAAAAGGCAGTCATATTTTGTCTGTCAGTAATAACTTCGATTATGCCATCCATAAAACTACGTTAACCACGATATTTGAACTAGACCTTAATACTGATCATATTTTTCATGACCAGAATGCCGATAGCCATCCACGTACCAGCGCCAATGAGAATGAAATTACCGATCTGGGTTTCAAACAATGGCATCAGGTAAACTGGCGATGCAATATGAACCATAGACGCCACCATGAATGGCAAGGACCCCAAGATAACAGCTGAAGCTTTGGCCTCCATTGAAAGGGCACTGATCTTCCCTTCCATCAACTTGCGATTGCGCAACACGGTTGCAAGATTGTTCAAAGCCTCCGCCAGGTTACCACCTGTTTGCTTTTGAATAATCAGTACAATCCCAAAGAAATTCACTTCACTAAGAGGCATACGGTCATACATACGCTCCAAAGCCTGCTCTAACGAGAGGCCAATCCGGATACTTTCTGTGAGCATGTAAAATTCATCGCGGACTGGTTGTTGCGCATCACGACCAATAATTTTGAGACATTCGTTTACCGGCAAACCAGACTTTACACCACGGACGATGACTTCAATAGCTGTAGCAAATTCTTTGATAAACTTCTTCTGACGCCTTTTTTTCAGAAACCCGAGTGCAAAACGCGGAAAACCAAGGCCGCCAACAACAAACATCGCGCCGGTCACAAATGTTGACTGAGCAGTAATGAGCGCTATAGCCAGAAATACGACGGCACAAATTGCTGATGCAACGTAGTAATCCTTTTCTGATATATTCAATCCGGCTTGCTCGAGTCTCTGACTAAGACTGAGCTTCTTTTTCGCCTCTTGCTCTTTCTGCTTGTCGTCAATACGGCGCAGAGACTCCTGAACTTGTTTACGACGATCTTTGGGAGCATCAGCTGCGCTGGGACCCGCTCCGGTTCTTCCGCGCGCAACTGTTGCACCTCCACCAAATTTGGCAGCACGTGATTTTGCTTTATCTTTTTCTGTGGGGGCCAGTATTACGAAAGAAAGCGTACTGACAGAGATCAGCCCAAGCACGATCAATATTATCGTTTGCGAATCCATCTGCCGCTCCCTTAACTCGCTTATTCCGCAGCGGCGTCTAGCGCCTCAGCCAGCTCAACATGCTTTCCATAGTATTTCGCGCGATCCCAAAAGGCTGGTCGCGCAATACCAGTTGATTTATGACGGCCGATAACCTTACCGTCATCATCTTCCCCAGTAATATCGTACACAAATAAATCTTGCGTAATAATTGTATCACCTTCTGTACCGATTACCTCAGTTACGTGTGTGATACGGCGCGAGCCATCACGAAGACGGGCCGCCTGGATAACCACATCCACAGAGCCAACGATCATATCCCGGATTGTTTTAGATGGCAGATTAAAGCCACCCATTGTGATCATTGATTCTAGTCGCGAAAGCGCCTCGCGCGGGGAGTTGGCGTGAAGCGTCCCCATAGATCCATCATGGCCAGTGTTCATAGCCTGCAGCAGGTCAAAGGCTTCTGGCCCCCGCACCTCACCCACGATAATCCGTTCCGGACGCATACGGAGACAGTTCTTGACAAGGTCACGCATGGTCACTTCACCTGTGCCCTCTAGGTTTGGAGGCCGAGTTTCCAGACGGACGACATGAGGTTGCTGTAGTTGCAGTTCCGCTGCGTCTTCGCAGGTAATGACGCGTTCACCTTCATCAATAAAACTGGTCATACAATTGAGCAAAGTCGTTTTGCCTGAACCCGTACCACCTGAGATCAGCGTATTGATCCCGCAATGGCCGACGATCTCCAGGACTTTTGCTCCCTCTGGCGATATCGAACCGAATTCAACCAAGTTCTGGATGGTAAGCTTGTCTTTTTTAAACTTACGAATAGTCAGAGCAGCGCCATCAATGGACAATGGTGGGGCGATTACGTTGACCCGTGACCCATCTGGCAAACGCGCGTCACATATAGGGCTCGCCTCATCGACACGACGACCAACCTGCGACACGATCCGCTGGCAAATATTCATAAGCTGCGCATTATCGCGGAAGCGCACAGGCGTCAGTTCGATCTTGCCACCGACCTCAATGAACACTCGCGATGAACCATTGACCATGATGTCAGCGATATCGTCTCGCGCCAGTAATGGCTCAAGAGGTCCATAGCCGAGTACATCATTACAGATATCCTGCAGCAGGGCTTCCTGCTCGGAAATGGACATCTGCAAACCTTTGATCGAAATGATCTCGTTGACAATGTCTCGAATCTCTTCCGCTGCTGACTCTGGATCTAACTGCGCAAGCTGGGACAAATCAATCGTATCAATCAATGCATTGAAGATCGTTGTCTTCGTCTTGAAGTACTCTTCTGACTGATTAGAGGATTGCTGAACAGGTGCAGGAGAAGCTACCGCTGGCTGTGTTGTACTGGACTTAGGCTTTGCCACTTTTGGAGGTGGAGCAGCTTTGTCCTTTTGCGGAGCAGATGACTTGGGCGCTGGCGCCGGTTGAACCGCAACAGCTTCTGACCTTTTTCCAAACATGTATCAGCCTTTACAGTTTACGGAGCAGAGACTTGATATCGAGACCCCTGCCAGACTTCTTCTCACCACCCTGCCCCAGTATGATACTGGCCACTTGGGCAAGAGAGCTCGCAGCTTTGGACTTTGCACTTGTTTCAAAAACAGGCTCGGCATTCGTAGAAGCCATGCCAAACAACTGCGGATCCCAGTTTATGATCGCAATTGGATCGATTTCCAAAGCTTCAGCAAATTGCTCCACAGGAATTTCTGGGCGCTTGGGCACACCCATTTGATTGAGCACAAGGTATGGTGGCGCATCATTCGTGCGGCTGGCCTTGACGCTTTCGATTAGATTTTTAGCATTCCTGAATGAAGAAAGGTCAGGTGTCGCAGTTATAATTATCTCGTCCGCCGTATGAAGAATACTCCGTGTCCATTCTGTCCAGGCATGCGGCAGGTCAACAACAAGGTTCGGTACACCACGCCGCACCATATCCAACACTTCCTCAAAAGAAGAGGCCGGCATATCATAATCACGGTCCAGTAGATTAGGCGCAGCGAATAGGCTAAGACGGTCCGTGCATTTTTGTAAAAGCCGGTCCAGCAGCACATCATCTAGACGTTCAGGCGCCGCCAATGCTTCCGCAAGCCCTTGTGAAGGGTCTTGCTCGAAATCAAGGCTCGCTGTGCCAAAAGCAAGGTCGAGATCAAGAATGACCGTATCACTCTTGTGCATTTCAGCTATGGCCCAGGCAACATTATGACAAATGGTTGAGGACCCAACACCGCCACGCGCACCAACGAAAACAATTGAACGGCCAATTGGCGGTGCGGAAGGGTCAACGTATAAGGATGCGATTGAACGTGTGACCTGGATTGGTCGTCTTGGAGATATCAGATACTCACTAATGCCACGGTCCATCAGTTCACGGTATAACTTTACGTCGTTAACATGACCA
>JALEGM010000194.1 GCA_022763145.1 Aquisalinus sp.
ATACTGCCGAGTTTCAGAAAACTATGGATCAGGCTGCCATCAAGGTTCGCCGACGCGAGAATGTCTTTCAAGGTGGTTTCCGAATAACTGTTGGTACACCTGCTGAGAACGCAACCTTGCTGGCTGCGCTTGGCATTGATGACGCGCTTTCATCCGAGCGCGTTGCGGAAAAGATACGGGAAACCAAGGAAACACAAATTGCATGCCGTATAGACCTCGATAATACTGGCGCTATAGCGATTAAGACCGGGGTCGGATTTTTTGACCATATGCTCGAACAGATTGCGCGTCATGGTGGCTTTTCATTGAGTCTTATCTGTGAGGGTGATCTGGAAATAGATGCGCATCACACGCTTGAAGACTGTATGTTGACATTCGGTGAATGTCTGAAAGACGCATTGGGAGATAAGCGTGGGATCGGTCGTTTCGGATTTTTACTGCCAATGGATGAAACCGAGGCTCAGATCAGTATTGATCTTGGTGGCCGCCCTTATAGTATCTTTAAGGGGAAGTTTTCTGCAAGCCATATCGGCGAATACCCAACTGAAATGACACCACATCTGTTCCGGTCTCTGGCAGATAGTCTGGGGGCAGCAGTTCATGTGTCCGTCAGTGGCGAGAATGATCACCATAAAACTGAAGCCTGCTTCAAGGCGCTGGGTCGTGGTCTGCGGATGGCTATTCGCCAGGATGGTGACGATATTCCTAGCACGAAGGGTGTGTTGTGAGCGACGTTACACTTGTCGATATGAACTGTGGTAATATCGCTTCGGTCGAGTTCGCACTGGGTCGCTTGGGTGTGTCGCACCAGCGTACACAATCTGCAGATGGTATTTTGGCAGCAAAGAAATTGATATTACCAGGCGTGGGAACGGCCAGCTTTGCCATGGAGCAGCTACATCGTCTTGATCTCGTAGTGGCATTAAGAAACGCTACCCAGCCCCTGATGGGTATATGCCTCGGTATGCAACTTCTATATGAGTTCTCTGAAGAGGGTGATGTAGAGTGTCTGGGCTTGCTAAAAGGTCGTGTGGAGAGGATAAATGGTTCGCAAGAGTTACCTGTGCCGCATATGGGTTGGTCAACACTTGATCTGCTGCAATCAGGAGCGGCTGTCTTGTCTGGTATCGCAGATAACGATTTCGCATATTTTGTCCATAGTTTTGCCTGTCCAGTAACACCTGAAACTTCTGCAGGTGTTGATTATGGTCGCCCCTGCGGAGCTATCGTCAGTGCTGGTAATGTTTACGGATGTCAATTTCATCCTGAGCGATCGAGTGCAGTCGGCGCCCAAGTGTTGAAGAATTTTATGAGTTTGCCATGTTAATATATCCGGCGATTGATTTAATTGATGGCAAGTGTGTGCGTTTGGCTCAAGGTGACTTTGATGCTGTTACACAGTATAATGATGACCCTTTACACCAGTTAGAGTCGTTTGTGCGAGATGGCGCGCAGCAGGTTCATATCGTTGACCTGGATGGCGCACGTGCGGGCAATCCTGTGCAACACGATCTTATTGGTCAAATTACGACTAAAGCAGAGATAAATGTACAGGCAGCTGGTGGTGTGCGAAACAGAGAGCATGTAGAAGCTTTGCTCGATAAAGGTATCAGCCGTGTTGTAATCGGCAGCCTTGCTATTCTTAATCCAGACCTGGTAGCCGGCTGGCTGGCTGATTTTGGACCAGACAAGTTTACCATTTCACTTGATATCAAGATTGAAGAGCACGCACCAATTATCGCAACCCATGGGTGGGAAAAATCTTCAGGCAAGTTGTTATGGGATGTCCTGTCACAGTACGCGGCAGCTGGCATGAAGCACGTTCTTGTCACTGATGTATCTCGTGACGGTATGCTTACAGGGCCTAACTTACCCTTGATGAAAGAAATAACATCACGCTTTCCCGATATCGCCTTGCAGGCATCTGGCGGAGTGGGAAAGATCGAGGATATCCTGCAACTCAAGGAAACTGGTGCGGCAGCGGCTATTGTTGGCAAAGCGCTCTATGAAGGCAAATTTACTCTTGCGGAGGCGGTAAATGCTGGCGCGTAGGATTATTCCGTGTCTTGATGTTCGTGATGGAAAAGTCGTTAAGGGCGTTCAGTTTCGTGACCATGAGATTGTCGGAGACATTATTGAATGCGCTTTGCGTTATCGTGATGAAGGTGCCGACGAACTAGTGCTGTACGATATCACCGCCAGCCCGGAAAATCGCAGTGTTGATATAAGTTGGGTGCGGAATGTGGCGAGGGTCATTGATATACCTTTTTCTGTCGCAGGCGGCATTAGAACCAGTGAACAGGCACGCGCTATTCTTGATAATGGTGCAGATAAAATATCTGTGAATTCTCCAGCCCTTGAGCAGCCTGACTTTATTGATGAGCTAGTCAGTATCTTTGGCTCTCAATGCATTGTTGTGGGTGTAGATTCGCTTGAGGAAGATGGGCAGTACTACGTCCATCAATATACCGGAAAATCGGATGCTATGGTACGTACGCGCCGCCTCATGGTGGACTGGATTATTGAGGCGCAACAGCGCGGCGCCGGTGAAATTGTACTTAACTGCATGAATCAGGATGGTGTGCGTAAAGGCTACGATACCAACCAACTATCCTTGGCGCGCAGCAAGCTGACCATTCCATTGATTGCCTCTGGGGGAGCAGGGGCTGTCTTACACTTTAAGGACGTTTTTGAACAGGCAGATGTGAGTGGTGCACTTGCAGCCAGCGTATTCCATAAGAACGTCATCAATATACAAGATCTCAAACAGGAACTGGCATCATGCGGACTGCCGATGCGACGATAGATATTTCCAGCCTCGACTGGCAAAAAGGCAACGGGCTGTTACCAGCGGTTGTTCAAGATGCTGATACCATGCAGGTGCTCATGCTTGGGTATATGAGCGAAAAAGCCCTGGAGCAAACTTATGCCACTGGGCTGGTGACGTTTTTCAGTCGGTCAAGAAATGAAATTTGGCAGAAAGGCGAAACTTCCGGGAATACCCTTCGGGTCGTATCTGTTCGCGTTGATTGCGATAACGATACGTTGCTGGTGCAGGCAAGACCTGCGGGTCCTGTTTGCCACCTTGGGACACCTAGCTGCTTTGACGATGGGCAGGCGCCAGGGATCGGTTTTCTAGCCCACCTTGAACAGGTGGTAAGTGCAAGACGCCAGGACCCGACAGAAGAGAGCTATACAGCAAAACTCTTTGCTGCCGGGAATAAGCGCATTGCCCAGAAAGTTGGTGAGGAAGGCGTGGAAGCGGCTTTAGCTGGAGCGACGGGTGATGTAGAGGAGCTGAAAGAGGAAGCTGCTGATCTTCTTTTTCACCTGACCGTTCTATTACAGTCGAATAACGTGACCTTATCCGATGTCATTTCGGTGTTGCGTGCGCGTCATCAAAAAAGCTGACTGGCTTCATAACATGATCTCCAGTAGGCTTTCTGCAGGAGAAAATGCAAATGACTTACGCAGAGGTTTCCCATTGGGCGCGCACACAGATACCTACTTTTCGAGAGAAGGCCCAAACCTTCGAAGATTTGCGATATCTGCCAGCTGATACTGCCAAGGAAATGGCAGGCGCTGGGCTATTCCGCTTACTGACGCCTGAATATCTGGGTGGCTTGGAGGTCACGCCTGCAGAATTCAGCGAAATTCTCCAGCTTGTCAGCCAGGGCGACGCCAGTGCCGGATGGTGCACGATGATTGCCGATACGGCTGCCTTGGTCGGAGCTTATCTACCCAAGGAGGTTGCACGAGAAGTATTCACGGATCCGGAAGTCATCCTGGCCGGAATCTTTGCCCCTATGGGAAAAGCCGTAAAGGATGGCAACAATTATACTGTGAGTGGGGCTTGGCAATGGGCTTCCGGCTCAAGGAATTGCGACTGGCTCTCTGGTGGTGCACTGATCATGGAAAATGGCAAACCTAAACTATTGCCAAACGGCATGCCTGACAGTCGTATGATGATCTTTCCAAGAAGCGACGTTGAGCTCATCGATACGTGGCATGTCTCCGGTCTGAAAGGCACAGGATCCGGTGATATGTCTGTGTCAAATGCAATCGTACCAGTTGAGCGATCCGTATCCTTACTGGTTGATAAGCCGGTTGTTGAAACTCCTCTTTACGTCTTTCCCGTTTTCGGTTTACTGGCTCTGGGCATAGCGTCCGTAGCGGTTGGGAATGCTCGCGCTGCGCTGGATTCCGTGATAGAGCTTGCCAAGGGTAAGTCAGCGCCTGGGGGACGAAAAACGCTTGCTGATCGGCCTGTCGTCCAAACTGAGATTGCCAAGGCTGAAGCTGCAGTGCGGTCAGTCCGAGCCTTTCTGGCGGAAAGCGTTGATCAGGCCTGGCAAGCGGCGCAAACCACAGATACTCTGTCAGCTGATATACGAGCTAATTTACGTCTTGCCTGTACACACGCAACAAGGGTGTGTGCGGATGCCTGTAGAACAGCTTATGACCTTGGTGGGGGTAGTTCGGTTTTTCGGTCTAATGAGTTGCAGAGGCGCTTTCGCGATGCGCACACAATGACCCAGCACATTATGGTAAGTCCGGCAATGTATGAGCAGACAGGGCGTGTGAAGCTTGATCTTAACACAGACCTAACAATGCTCTGACAAAAGGTTAACTACGGATCAATCATATCGCAACTTTTGTTTGCTATTAACCATACTTCAAAGTGGAGAATGGATATGGCAGATCGTTATAACCTGATTGTCATCGGAAGTGGACCAGCTGGTCGCAGAGCGGCTATTCAGGCTGCCAAGTTAGGTAAATCAGTTCTGATCATTGAGAAAGGGCGCCGTGTCGGTGGTGTATCTGTCCATACTGGAACGATTCCGAGCAAAACGCTGCGTGAGACAGTTTTAAATCTTTCGGGTTGGCGTGAGCGCGGCTTTTACGGTCAGAATTACAAGGTCAAAGCTAACATCTCTGCAGATGACTTGAAAAAGAGGTTGCTGGCGACGCTTGATCATGAAGTTGAAGTGCTTGAGCATCAGTTTTGTAGAAACCGGGTTGAACGGGTTCAAGGCACAGCGCGCTTCCTCTCGCGTCATAAGGTAGAAGTGTTGGGTGCTAATGGCGAAAAAACGCTGTACTCATTTGACAATATCTTGATCTGCGTTGGCACCAAACCATTCCGCCCAGAGAATATCCCGTTTGATGGGACACACATCATTGACAGCGATGAAGTGCTCGATCTTGAAAATCTGCCGAAGTCTATCGTTGTCGTTGGGGCTGGTGTGATTGGTGTTGAGTATGCAACGATCTTTAGTGCGTTGGATATTCGTGTGAGCCTCATTGAGCCGCGCGATACTGTACTGGATTTTGTAGATCGCGAACTGATTGCAGACTTTTTGTATGACTTGCGTGACCGTGGCATCCAATTGCGCCTTGGGAGCAAGGCCGAGAAGATTGAGCGACGTGGCGGTGGCTGCCGGACAACACTGGATGATGGCAGGGTGCTCGACTCTGACATGGTGCTTTTCGCTGCTGGTCGCCTGGGGGCAACAAGTGAGTTAAATCTGGATGCCTGTGGCCTTGAAACGGATCATCGCGGTCGACTTTCTGTTGATCGCCAAAGTTTCGAAACTGCAGTACCCGGCATTTATGC
>JALEGM010000195.1 GCA_022763145.1 Aquisalinus sp.
ACTTTGCTCATTGGCCGCTCCTGTATCTACGCTTTACCCTCAATGACACAAAATCTGCATGATTAGTGCCAGAGAGGCAATTCCATATTGGACCATATTTGGCCCCAACTATTCAACATAAGGTTTAAGAACAACAAGTATCGATTCAAACCTTAGTGATTATATTAACCTTTACCAGCCCGCGGATCAGCTTTCGCTGTCATCCCCGACAGCTACCCGCTTCTCGATGACCTTATCAATCAGGCCAAAATCGACGGATTCATCTGGTGTCATGAATGTATCACGATCGAGCGTTTTCTCGATTGTCTCATAATCCTGACCGGTGTGCTCGACATAGATTTCGTTCAAGCGACGCTTTGTCTCAACGATATCCTTGGCGTGACGCTCAATATCTGATGCCTGCCCCTGGAAACCGGCGGAAGGCTGGTGAACCATGATCCGGCTGTTTGGCAGAGAGAAGCGCATATCCTTGTCACCTGCCGTCAGCAACAGAGAGCCCATGGAGGCCGCCATGCCAATACACATGGTGGAAACAGCGGGGCGGATATAACGCATGGTGTCATACATCGCGAGGCCAGCCGTTACCGAACCGCCCGGGGAGTTGATGTAAAAAGCGATTTCTTTTTTCGGGTTTTCTGCCTCCAGAAACAGGAGCTGCGCCACAATAAGGGTGGAGACCTGATCATGCACTGGTCCGGACAGGAAGATGATCCGCTCTTTCAAGAGGCGCGAGTAAATGTCGAACGAGCGCTCACCACGGCTGGTTTGTTCAACAACCATTGGCACCAATGTGTTCATGTAAATATCGTGAGGGTCTTTCATCAGTATCTCCGAACGAATATGAGGTGCCGCAGAACGCGCGCTACCCGGGAATGAGGACAGGAACTTTACTATGGGCCTGCGAGGGTTAAAGTTTCCCAAAAATACGCAAGTCAGTTCTATTCCTTGAAAGATATGAGTTAAGCAGGTTTGATCTTGCTCTCAAGTGCCTGATATAGGCAGTCTCTGACAAAGTTTCAGCTTAGGCAGGGTCCGATGTACCGAGTTTTTTTTCTGGTAGCTGTTTTTTTCGCCTGTACCTTGCTCGGCGGTCTGGAACCGCTTCAGGCGCATCCCGAAGACGAGTTCTGTATTGGCGACTCCGGCCTTGATCCCGAACTCTGTCGCGCTCTGGCTGAACTGGACAGCGCGGGAGAGGATGATCCGCAATCTGTTTTCTATGGCACGACAGAAATACAGGGCATTGAACTGGATCGTTCGGTCTGGGAGACGATAGGTCTCTATATTGAGCTGGGCTTCATCCATATTCTGCCCAAAGGCTACGATCACATCCTGTTCGTGCTGGCATTGTTTCTGGCCTCCACGAAGTGGCGCTCACTCCTGTTACAGGTTTCAGCCTTTACGCTTGCCCATACGCTGACGCTTGGGTTCGCGGCAGCCGGTTTTATTTCAGTACCTGCTGGCATCGTCGAGCCCCTCATTGCTTTATCCATCGCCGTGGTTGCGATTGAGAACATTTTCTTCCGTGACCTGACGCGCTGGCGACCATTGGTCGTGTTCGGCTTCGGCCTGTTTCATGGCCTTGGCTTTGCCGGCGTTCTCAGTGATCTGGGGCTTGTGCGCGATCAGTTCCTTGTCTCTCTCATCAGCTTCAATGTGGGTGTCGAGTTTGGCCAGCTGGCCGTGATCGGGCTGGCGCTGGCGGCGACATTGCTGGCGCGGCGGTTTGTGCCCATGCTGAGCACCGAGGCTGGCTATCGACAATATGTAGTCTGGCCTGCTTCTGCCCTGATCGCCTTTATGGGCATGTTCTGGTTCCTGAGCCGGGTATTTGGCTAGAGCCAGTGGCGTACTGGGCGGCCCAACCTTCATACCCTTCGTGAGACTGTGTTGACGGGAAGCGAAGCGGGTACCTCGTTGGTACGGCCTTGAGCAGATCCTGCTACGTTTTGGAAAAATGTTCACGCCCTCTCCCCCGGGTGTCCGGCAATGGTTTGCCACAACCACGCGCGGCGCGATCTGATCTACCCAATCAGGACCAGCGGCATATGTATGGTTGGTGAGGGACACGGCGAAATTTCTCCTGTTGTTAAGTCGTAATGGGCTACTCCAGAGAACCGGAATAAAGAACATATGCAGAATATTGACAAGAATGTCAAGGGGTTTGCGAAATCGGCATCACCGCGAGTCGCAACATATTCTGAGATGTCTTAAAGCTACTTGAAAAAATGGGCTGGTAAGAGTCAGTATCGCATATGGAAGCGGTGCATTACGCCTGCGGCTTCATGCACCCTACTTGCGACTGAAGTTCATCCTAGTGCAAAATCAGAGTGTAGTCAGAAAGAATACGATCATGTCGTGCCAGTTGATAACAGTCCAATTAAATCTGAAGAATGAGAGATGACTTCAACATACAACGAAGCATGGATAGAATTTTGTGGAAAATTAGGATTAGAATTTGAGCTAGTCTGTACAGATGAAATTGATATAAGTATTGATCTAAATGAAGTATTTTTATTTAAGTATTTTGGTGCTGAAAATGGAATGCTGCTTTTTCCTGACAACACCATAATTTTTCACAGTAGCGCTGCAATAATTGAAAAGGGATATGGTTATTCAGTGATAAGTGCACCTGTATCAAGCTCTTCTTATGATATACAAGGAATGATTGAGGTTTTAAATGATTGGGAATGGACGGGCCCCGATAGTCAAAAGCCAGAATGGATTAATTAACATACTATATAAGCAAATAGTGCGCATAAAGCCGCAAGCGTGATGCACCACGATCCGAGATTGTTATAGATACAACACGCTGAGTCATCGCAGATTGATTGTGCCATGTGGGACGTATTTCTTTACAGTCAATCTGCGTGATATCTCCTACTCTCTTCGGACGAATTATATCCGAGAGTTGTGCACAGCTTGCGCATATGGCCCGCCAGTAGATGCCCTATGAAACCCTCGCTGTTACGGTGATGCCGGAGTATTTGCATTAGCCTTGGTAGCGCCTGCCGGAAGGTGATAGCTGAAAACCTAGCGCGCGAGACGCGGATTTGATGCCCCCCTCCGTCTCGCTATGCTCGACACCTCCCCCGTTTTGACGGGGGAGGAACGGCATCGTTCGCGGGTAGAATCTTGTTCTTTACATGGGTCCCGTATCTGCGCAGTAGCATTTCATGCCGCAGGGCATTATGGGAAGACGTTTGGAGAGGTAGGCTTTCTGGTACATTACGCCTTCGGCTTCATGCAGCCTACTTCCCTTACCATAAAAAACCCCGCGCGAGTGGCGGGGTTTCTGTAATGCTTTTGTGTATTGTGCGGCCTAGCTGCCGTCAGTGAAACCACGGTTACGCAGCAGCGGCTCAATGCTTGGGTCCTTGCCACGGAACTTGCGGTAAAGCTCGTCCGCTTCTTCCACCGCGCCTGCTTCATACACATGTGTACGAAGACGCAAGGCCACTTCCGGATCAAAAATGTCGCCGGTTTCCTTGAAGGCATCAAAACCGTCTGCATCCAGAATTTCTGACCAGAGGTAAGCATAGTAACCTGCTGAGTAGCCGCCTGCGAAGATGTG
>JALEGM010000196.1 GCA_022763145.1 Aquisalinus sp.
ACGAAGACACCGGATTTCGCTCGGAAAGTGGCGCAGATAGTCAAGGGTTAGTGGTACGCCGCACAGGAATACACCGCAGCTGGGCTCATGACACGATATTAACAGTAGCGAACCTTAATCAGGAAACAGCAGGTTTCGCACAGGGTGATGAAGTTTACAGGGATAATCGGTTACGTCGTTTCAATCCTAACCCTCAAGCCTATCGGGATAGCAAGGCCTTGCGCCTACAAAGTCGATGGCAACAGCAAGGAGAAAACGGTACCATCAGTGTCACACCATATTTCCGCTGGACGGAGATGGAATTTCTCCAACACTTCCTCCCATCGCAGGCGGTTGAAGAAAATGGTCACTGGAGTGCTGGATTTCAATCGGCCTGGTATGGTGATAACGACATCACCATTGGCCTGGATGGAGAGTACACGGAGGGGTATTTAACAGAAATACAGTCGCGACCTGATATATTCAGTTTTGTGCAGGGTATTCATTATAATTATGATATCTCATCCTCTAGCCTGTCACCATTCGCACAAGTGGTGCGTGCGGTTACGGATAACTGGCGAATAGTTCTTGCGGCTCGCGCTGATTACACCAGTTATGACTACACAACCAACACGCCTGCTGACAGAATTGGACGGTTTATTCGTCCCGGTGATCGTAAGGATGATTTTCTAACCTTCTCACCGAAAGCCAGCCTTCTGCGGCAGACTGAAGCTGGCACATACTGGCTATCATATGCAGAAGGTGCCCGTCCACCGCAAACGACGGATCTTTACCGACTGCAACAAAACCAGATAGTAGAAGAAATTGACCCGGAGAAAATCCGTAGTTTCGAATTTGGTTGGCGCGGCAACTGGCATGAGCGCGTTTCAGGAGAGGTAACGGCTTACTTTGCCGAAAAGGAAAACTTCCTGTTTCGTGACGCAGATGGCTTTACCGTATCTGATGGAGAAACCCGCCACACCGGGATAGAAGCAGAAATTACAGCGCAACTTACTGAACGACTTTCTCTCAACGCGAATGGTACTTATGCGAGACATACGTATGAATTTGACAGGCCCGTAAACAGCGCAGCAAACTCTACGGAAGCGATCCGTTCTGGCGATGATGTCGACACAGCGCCCCGCACATTAGCCGGAGCGCGATTGAACTGGCAGGCTGCGGAAGATTTTCAAACGCAGGTCGAATGGGTGCATGTCGGTGAGTATTTCATGGATGCCTCAAACAGCAGAGAATATCCGGGGCATGACATTTTCAATGTACGTCTTGAGAAACGAAAAGGGTTTTTCACAGCCTATACCGCTCTGAGAAATGTACTGGATGAAAGATACGCGACTCGAGCAGATTTTGCCTTTGGAAATGAGCGTTATTTCCCGGATGAAGGACGCACTTTGACGGTTGGATTAAGTTTTACAAACTAAATGCGCTCATTTGCACGCATACCATTTACACCTTCTTGGGCGGTCTAGGAAAGAAACCACTCGTGCGCTGTTTGTAATCAGCATATTCAGGATATTTCTTCACCATAGACTTTTCGAGCAAGGCCTTGCCGGAGACTGAGTATAAGAAGAAAATCATCAGTGCGGGACTAAGGATCGTCATCCACCCCCAAGGCGACTCAAGCGCGATCATTGTAAGGCCCGTCCATACAGCAGCATCACCAAAATAATTCGGATGCCGCGTCCAGGCCCAAAGACCTGTTGTCATCAGCTTACCCTTATTTGCAGGGTCTGCCTTGAATTGACGCAACTGCCAGTCACCAATAGCCTCAAAGAAAAGGCCTATAGCGAAAACAAGTATACCGGCTACGGCGAGTAGCCCGAGTGACCCGGAGCCACCAATCTGGCCAATTTGGGTCGGCAGCGAGACAAAGAATGCAATAAACAGTTGTAGCAAAAAGACGCGATAGAGCGACCAAATGACAAAGTTGCCGCCCTTTCGCGCCACGCTCTCACGCATCGCAACATAGCGAAAATCCTCTCCGTGACCGAGATTGCGACGCGCCAGATAAAGGCCAAGACGCCCTCCCCAAAGGGCAGTTAACAGAGTTAAAACCAACGCACGCGGCTCGGCCCCATCAGCCAACAAATAAGTGAGTATCGCCGGACCAGCACAACCAGGCCCCCAGAGGATGTCCACAATACTGGCGTTCCTGATCATCACGCTGAGACCCCAGACAAGGATAAATACAATTAGCATAATGACGAAATTAGTCAGGATCATAGTCAGCATAGCGATCTCCCGGTCAGGCTTTACGCATAAAATTATTGGACTTTAAAAACGCAGCGATCTCATCAAAGGCATCACCCGCTTCTGGTAACATGCGGTCGAAGGCATGCCAGACATGAGGCATGTGTGACCAACTCTGCAATGTCGCCGGAGAGCCTTGGCTCTGTGCCTTTGCGACATAACGCCGTGCATCATCATAGAGCATCTCTTCTGAACTCACATGAACCAACGTAGGAGGTAACCCCGAAAGGTCAGCAAAAATCGGAGAAATCTCGGGCTCAGACGGAGAGAGCCGATAAAGCCCCCAAAATCCCCATAGAAGGGCAGTACGCGGAACCTTGTGAAACCTTTGAAAAAGGGTCTGCAACATCAAGTCGGTCTTGAAGTTACTTCGCAAGCTTGGACTTGAAAAGGTCGAGTCTACGGCTGGTGAGATAGCGATCACGGCATCAGCTGGCCACAAGCCAGTATCACGCACCCAGTTGATCAAGGAAAGAGTCAGATTCCCCCCGGCAGAGTCGCCTGCAACTGCAAGACGCTCAGTTGTCGCGGGGCCATCAGGGCCATTATCAATAATCCAGCGATATGCCGCACGTACGTCCTGAACGCTCGCCATGCGTGGGTTTTCCGGCATCAGACGATAATTTACAGCAAAAATACTGGCCTTCGTACGCAAGGCCAGATTACTGGTTATACCCCGATGGCTGATAGCACTGCCGACGGTGCCTGCTCCCCCGTGAATATATAGCAACCGTCGGTCCGGGTTTGCCCCTTTGGCACGCGTCCATTCGCCAGTGACCTCAACATCACCGCTCATAAGTTTATCGGGCTTGAAACTAATTTCCTTAGGGAACTCCCGGGTCAGACCGATATTGTCCATCCGGGCGCGACGTGCTTTCAACTGATCTGCGCGCGAACCGCTGCCAGCTTTAGCGGGCTTTACGTAATTCTCGAGAAGATAAGCATTTACTTCCCGCACACCATCCGAGTCAGGGTCTGCCTCGAATGTCACGGGTTGGCTTACATCATATTGGGAGAGGTCCTCTCCCTTCAAATGAAAGCGGGTGACAGCCCATGCGGCCGCACCAACAGCTGGCAAAAGCAGGGGAAGTTGGATAACCATAAAAAACCCTTTATAAGCCTGAAAGGCTAGGCTGGTTTAAGCCTATATGGCAATGCTCAAGCTCAGCTACGGAGTTTAGCCCCCAACCAGCGGCGCACTGGAATATCAGCGCAATATGTAAGCGCTGCGGATAAGGCAATCATCATACCAGTTGTTATTAGAAATGAGCCCCACCAACCAAGACCGGCAGACTGGAACTGTGCCAGCAACACATATCCGATCATCTGATGGACGAGGTATAATGGATATGAAATCGCTCCGAGAAAGACCAACCAGGGGTGGCTTAAAACGGACAAACGCGTCGTAAGTACCGCAACCAGGAAGAGGACAATGTGCCCCGCGATAATGAAACTGGCGACCGGACCACGATCATCATAATTTGATAGCGGCTGTGGATATTGAGCCACCACCACCAACATTAACAGGAAGGCTCGCAAGGGTGTCCAGCCTGTTTGCGTAATCTTGTAGATAATAAGACCCGCTGCAAACAGAT
>JALEGM010000197.1 GCA_022763145.1 Aquisalinus sp.
CTACGAAGTGAAGTTCACGGTCGCCTATGATACCGATCTTGATAAGCTGATTGAGGTTCTGCTGCCCATTGTCGAATCTTATCCCAAAGTCCTGACTGAACCTGAAGAGCCGGATATCGAGATCGAACACTTCGGTGAATATGGCATCCATATGCTGATTGAATTCTGGGCCTCCGGTATTGATGAAGGCGAAAACAAGTTCACTGCTGATTTGATGATGCTCGTATGGCGCACTCTTCGTGAGCACAATATTGCTATGCCGGTGATCTATCGGGCTGTTGCAGCGAATGTGCCTGCGCCTTAGCGCAGGACGTTAAGCTGTTCCGTATAAAGTCTGCTCCGATGCACCGAAAGCAGAAGCAATCACACCGGCGTGGAAAATGCAGCGTAATGCCCAGTAATTGCGTTCAGATGATGACCAGCAGAACAGAACAGCGGCGAAGATACAGAACACCACCTTAGCGATAGCAAGAGCCACTGTTTTCAGTTTTCGCGATTTGTCGCCTTCATGTGCGTGGTAGCCATAGGTCTGGCCATATCTAAACTTGCGTTTGGCCAGCCACCGAAAAGAGAGGCGCTCTGACGCCACAGGCTCAAAAACTTTTGCATTGTCGGCGATGCCAAACACAGCACCATCACGCCGCAGGCGGAAGAAGTACTCGCTGTCCTCGCCGCCGCTGCGCCCTTTGGATTCGAGGAAATACTTACCGACAACAGCCGGATCATTTCGGCGGACAAGTGCGTTACAGGTATGCCCTGTCTCTACAACACCATCGCGGATTTCTGGCTTATTGGTGTGATAATCCTTGAGCCTGATCCATTCGGGCGTCGTATTTTCATATTGCGCATGAGCCGGACCAAAAACTGCAGTCAGCCCTTTTGCTTCTGCGGCTTCAAGCAGGCGAGCCAGCCAGTCCGGCGCCGCTACCTCATCATCATCAATAAAGGCGAGCCAATCCCCCTGCGCTGCGTCAAGGCAGGCATTACGGGCAATGGAGATGTTTCGCATCGGTGCATGAACATATTGCACAGGTACGTCTGCCTCACGGGCAACCCTCGCGACCAGTTCGGCTGCTGATGGCTCAGCATCATTATCAGCAACGATAATACGCAAACTGACATTATCAGGAAGCTCCTGAGACGCGACAGAGCGAATTGTCTCTAAGAGGCTTTCGCGGCGAAACGTGGCAATACAGACATCAATGGTGGTTACTTTTGTCACGCCGCCACCTTGCTGGTATCAGAAAGCGCAAGGTCGATGAGCTTCTGCATTTCATCCGGTGGCTGTACAAATATACTATCAGGTAAAGTGCGTAATTGAGCCGCGCGGGCAGTAATCTGCTTCGGGTCAGCCAGCAATTCTTCTACCAACTTTCGCAAAGTCGCTTCCAGTGGTTCCCCAATGGTGAAGCCTGCTTGGTGCTGCGTGACCCAGCGCCCGGTTTCGCTTTCGGCCGGCGCTATTGCGGGAACAGAAAAGTATCCACCCTCGTATAATCTGTTGGGCAAGAGCCATTTCGAGTTAAACCCTGCCTGATAGAAATCCCCCGCCCAGACAACATCAACCTGGGCATACAGTTTTGCCAGATCCTGCGGCGCTTTGTAGCTGCCGCCATAGGAAAAGTTGGGCGTTTGCGCGACGCGCGCATGAAAATCAGGCACTTGAGTCTCTGCTGGCAGACCATAGGTAACCACCTGAACGCGCTCTGGAAAAGCCTGCGCTACCGCCTGAAGAAGGTCGAGTGATCTTGCACAGCGCAACACACCGAACCAGCCAATACGCAGTTTATCTGGCTCGGGCACTGTTCCCTCTACCCGTGCAGGCAGATCGGGTGCTGGCATCAGCCGGTTTTCAAGTAGATATGGGGCATACAGACCGGCATGGTTCTTTCGGAAAAATTCTCTCTCAAAGGCAGGGGATGAATAAACAAGAGCACTGGTGTTTTTGAGGAGCGATCGCTCCAGCTTTCGCATCAGTACACCGACCACATCAGATCTCGTAAGCAGGTGGTGCACATCAAGACATTCATACACAACTGGCGTTTTCAGCCCCAGCCTGCGACGCACCGTCATGGCACAGATCAACATATCGAGATTGCGGGCAAAGAACAGATTAGCTTGCCGCAGTATGTTTTCGTGTTGCAAGGCAAGGCCCACACCGCCACGAATGGCCTGCAAACGCTGCCAGTAAGCCGCATCAAAGGTTTGGCCGAGATCAACATTCTGCCAGCCCCGCGCTTCGTCTTCCCCCCGGCGCATCATGAAACCTGTCACATGCGCGCCAACCGCCTCGAAGCCAGCGACGCGGCGGCGCACCGCCGCATCTCCCGCATCATGGGCGAAAAAAGCAATATGCGTCATACCGCCCGTGCCCTCATGCTGGCAAAGACACCGGCAAGGAAGCCGAGCCCCCAAGACAGATGCATTGCACCGAGGGCCGGACCTGCCCAGAAGCCGCATAATGATTTTTTGACCATCACGAACCAGACACTGACCAGCCCGAGAACGCCAAGGTAAAACACTGGCCATGCCAGTAAAAGTAAAAGTGGCAGCGGCAGAACAAACGCAGCCAGGAAAGAGGCTGCCAACAGCAGTAAATTCAACACAGGCACCAGCTGTCGCAAGCGCGGGCGCTGGCCATTTTTCAGCAAATTGCGCGCACGTCCCCGACCATAACCGAAATACTGTCGCCACAAACCACTGATTGTGGTACGCGGATAATATCCTACGCGAATATCCGCATCGAGATAAATCTTGCCGCCTGCCTGAGACAATCTGGCATCATACTCGGCGTCTTCATTATGGCTGAAAGTTTCGTCATAGCCACCAAGGCGCAGGAAGTGTTCGAGGCGAAAGGCCGCATGGTGACCATGATCCACATAGCCGGAGATGCAACCACCACGATGGGCCGAGCCACCAGAACCTAGCGGCGTATCTACCACCCAGGCATTGGCTTTCTGAAAGCAGATTGTGCCCTGTGCATCCATCGGCACAACCACACTGGCGGCGCCGGTTTCTTCAAGTTTCAGAGCGAGATTGAGAACATAATCTTCCGGATAGTCTGCGTGGGCATCGCAACGCACCAGAATATCCCGACCATATTCCGCAAGCTGGGCACCTGCATTGACGCCGGCCGCCTGCAAACGACCTGGATTATCAATCAGGCTGACATTGGAAAGCTTGTCCGACAGGCCTTTGACAATATCTTGTGTCCCATCCGTGCTACCGCCATCTGCCACAATGACCTGCACTGAAGACAAGGCCGCTGAACCTCGCATGAGGCTGTTCAAACAATCCTCAATATGCGCCGCCTCATTCAACGTCGGGATAACGACTAAAATACGCCTGGCCAGCAGCTCCAGCGCACGATCTGGGGACGATGTTTCGCGCTCATCAAACATGGTGTTCATTTATCAGCTTTGTCTTGCTGGCATGTTAACCAGTCTCTCAGACCCTACGGTGTACATGTTATAA
>JALEGM010000198.1 GCA_022763145.1 Aquisalinus sp.
AGACCCAGCCGGCAAAACGCTCTGTTGCCATCACGCGGGCAGGATCGTATTTTTCCCCCGTCAGTGGGCGAACCGTTTTCGGCAGGAAGTTTCCTGTGGCGACCAGCATTAACCCAAGGAATACACCCACAGCCCGCTTCTCGAAGCCCGGCCCCACAAGGCCAATTTCCTCAACCAGCACCACGCCGAGAGAGCCGCCGACAATCAGGCAGGCCCCGAACACAGCCCGTTGCAGGTTGAGCGCTGTTTCTTCCTTTTGCGTCTCGGCAAAACGGATCAGGAGGCCTGTTCCGATCATGACGGCGAGCAATATGGTCAGTACACCTGCCCACATGAAAGACTTGTCGGGTACGAGATACCAGTTGATGATCGCAAGAGCGGCAACGCCAACAGCGGCTGTCTTGACCGGGTAGTAAGAGAGATTGCTGGTCATTTGCTTGTGACCTCCTGTTGATAATCTGTGTCAGTATCTGTTTCTACTTCTGCTTCTGACGGGGCTTGTTGTAATTCCCAGCCAAACATCTGGGCGAAACCCAGCAACGCATCTTCCAGAACAGACATGCGGATCTGATAGACGACCTGTTTGCCATCCTTATGTGAGGTGACCAGGTTCGCTTCCCGCAGGACGGCGAAATGCGCTGACATTGTGGGCTTGGACACGTCAAACTCTGCTGCCAGCTCCCCTGCACTCATGGGCCGCTGGCGCAGTAATTCCAGCACGCGGCGGCGCGTCGGGTCTGACAGGGCTTTGAAAACAGTGCTCATGAATTGATAATTAGCTAATTATCTAATTGTTGTCAAGATGAGGCCTCTACGTTTCGGTACGTCTCCCCTTTTAGCCTTTCTTTTGAACGGCTTTTGTGGTTATCCCGCAGGCTGGATAAGATGAGTTTTAAGTTATGCGCATAGCGTTTTTCGGAGATGTAATGGGCCGGTCCGGGCGGACTGTTTTGCTGGAGCACCTGCCCCGCCTGCGCCGCCGCCTGAAACTCGACTTTGTCGCCGTGAATGCTGAGAACGCCGCCGGTGGTTTTGGCATCACTGAGGGAATCTGTGATTCATTGTTTGATGCTGGTGTTGATGTGATCACCACCGGTAATCATGCTTTTGATCAGCGTGATGAGATTTCGCTGTTCGATCAGGAACAGCGCCTGTTGCGACCGGCCAATTTCCCCAGTGAGAATCCAGGGCGTGGCTCAGGCATGTTCCCGGCGAGCGGTGACAGACATGTGCTCGTTGTCCACTTACAGGGGCAACTGTTTATGGCTCCTACCGACCACCCTGTGCCCGCCCTTGAGCAGGAACTTGCCGGGGTCAGTCTTGGGCGAGACGTACACGCCATACTGGTTGACATGCATGGCGAGGCCAGCTCCGAGAAATACTCCCTGGCACATTACCTCGACGGCCGTGTGAGCCTGGTCGTCGGTACACACACGCATGTGCCGACAGCGGATGCACAAGTGCTGCCGGGCGGCACGGCCTTTCAGAGTGATCTGGGCATGTGCGGCGATTATGACAGTGTGATCGGCATGGAAAAGACAGGGCCTGTCTCGCGCTTCGTCACGAGGATGCCGGGTAATCGCTTACAGCCTGCTTCAGGGCCCGGCACAGCTTGCGGTGTCTTCATCATTACGGATGATGCGACCGGGCTTGCCACGCATATCGAGCCGATCCGTGTCGGTGGCAGGCTGATTGAGAGTCAGCCCGCCCCGATTGATAAGGCTTAGGCAGCCTCTGTCACCTTGTCGATTGCAGCACTTGCGTTCTCGACGGATTTTTCAGGGTCGACCATTAGCAAGCTCGCCTCAACAAACTCGATATCGGTAATACCGATAAAGCTCAGTATCTGGCGCAAATAACCTGTGAGGTAATCAGCCTCACTGTTGAGCGGGGTGCCGCCAGATGTGTTGATAACATAGGCCTTCTTGCCCTCGAGCAGACCTACTGGTCCGTTATCGGTGTATTTGAATGTAACACGCGCCCGCGCAATCATATCGATCCATGCCTTGAAGGCTGCGGGGGCTGAAAAGTTATACATCGGTACATTCAGCACAAGAATGTCGGCCTCTTTCAACTCCGTCACGAGACGGTCAGACAAGGCGAGCTTCGCGCGCTGGGCATCGGATCGATCTTCCTCAGGGGTGAAGTTTGCGCCAATCCACTCCTCATCCACAAAGGGGATTTGCTCTGCCGCCAGATCGCGATTGGTTACGGTACCGCCCAGCTTCGCAACCAGCTTATCGCCGAGCTGGCGCGAGACAGAGCCTTCATAACGCATGGAGCTGTCTACGCGGAGAATTTTAGGTGTGTCTGTCATGTTGTCCTCTCAAAAAGTATCAGCCGTGTTGGCCATATGACAAAACTAAGATCTTTTGTTCTGGACAGAAGCCGGATAAGCGGGAAAGCATTATTGCGAAAACGAGAATAATCATGGGCCAGCTGGAAGAAATGTCTATTTTTGTCGAGATCGCCCGCGCTGAGGGGATCACTGGCGCGGCAGAACGACTGAATTTGGCGCCTTCTGCGGTCTCCCGCCGCCTGAAAGACCTGGAAGCGCGGCTCGGGACACAGCTCGTCAGCCGCACCACACGGCAAGTCAGCCTGACGGATGCTGGTCGCACCTATCTCGCCCATGCAGAGCGCATCCTGAGCGATGTGGATGAGGCCAATAGTGACATTGCCCAGTTACGTTCAACACTGGCTGGCAAGATTTACCTGGCAGCCCCCCTGTCCTTTGGCTTGCGTCATTTGCCCGATGCCTTGTCGGAATTCATGCGCGCCAATCCGGAAATTTCGATTGAGCTTGATATGTCAGACCGGATGATTGATCTGGCTGCAGAGGGGTTCAACCTGGCACTGCGTATCGGTAATCTGGAAGACTCCAGCCTGATGGCAAAGAAGATTACCGAGATTCCAGCCTGGCTGGCGGCAAGCCCGGACTTCATCAAGAAGTATGGGCCGTTCAAAAAACTTGAAGACCTGCATGGCCTGCCGGCAATGATTTATACAGGCGGCACCGGCAAGGCCGAAACCATCAATGCACGAACGGCGACAGGGCAAGAAGAGCGTGTTCCCGTTGAGCCGGTGTGCCTTTCTAATAATGGCGATATTCTCGCTTCTCTGGCAGAACGCGGGCACGGGCTTGTGCGCTCACCATGTTTCATTATTCAGGATGCCGTTGATGATGGCAGGCTTGTCAGGTTGTTTGAAGACTGTGACTGGGGAACCATCACCTTGCAGGCTGTCTGGCCCCCGACCCGTCATCTGACGGCACGCACTCGAGCACTCATTGACTTCTTCGCGAGCCGATACGCTGATCTTGCACCGAAATAACTTCTCAGCACTCCACGACGTTCACGGCAAGACCCCCTTCGCTGGTCTCTTTATACTTTGAATTCATGTCGAGGCCCGTCTGGCGCATGGTCTCAATCACCTGATCGAGCGACACCTTGTGCTGGCCATCTGACTGAATGGCCAGACGCGCCGCGTTGACAGCTTTGACAGCGCCGATGGCATTTCGCTCAATACACGGAATTTGTACAAGCCCCCCGACAGGATCACAGGTAAGGCCCAAATTGTGCTCCATGCCAATTTCTGCTGCCTGCTCTACCTGGTCCGGCGTCCCGCCCCAGACAGCGGCAAGCCCACCTGCTGCCATGGAGCAGGCAACGCCAACCTCACCCTGACAACCCATTTCCGCCCCGGAGATTGAGGCCTTCTGCTTGTAGAGCATCCCGATCCCGGCAGCAGTTGTCAGGAAGATGCGGATTTTCTCCATCTCAGCGAGGCCATCACTAGCGCAGTAGAATTTTATGACAGAGGGAATGATGCCAGCTGCACCGTTAGTGGGCGCTGTAACAACCTGTCCGCCTGCGGCGTTTTCCTCATTCACGGCCATGGCATAGACATTCAGCCAATCGAACAAGGCCTCGCGTTCGTTCAATGGCCCATGCCGACGCAATTTTTCATACATGGCAGGCGCGCGCCGCTTGACTTCAAGGCCACCCGGTAAAATGCCTTCAGTCGTGAGACCGCGGTCGATACATTTGAACATGACTGCCCAAACTTCATCAAGCAGGCGGAAGGTTTCTTCGCGGGGGCGGAATGTATCTTCATTCCGGGCAATCAGCTGATGAATCATCAGACTTTCTGAATTGCATGTTGCTACCAGTTCGTCAGCGGAAGAAAAAGGATAGCGAAATGTGCGCTGTTCTTCCTCATCACTTTTGCCAATCTCATCCTCACGGCGTACAAAGCCACCACCGATTGAGAACCATGTCTCAGCCAGAAATTCTTTCCCGTCCGCATCAAACGCGCAAAGTCGCATTCCATTCGGGTGTTGCTCGGGCACAATATCACCCCGGAAATCAACATCTCTGGCAGGGTCAAAATCAATTTCGCGTTCACGCAGCAACAAAATACGCTTGCCTGACTTCATCTGTGCTAGACGGGTCTCGATAGTGGCCGTTTCGATGGTACGCGGCTCATCCCCCATCAAGCCCAGATATAGCGCGCGATCTGTGCCGTGGCCGATACCCGTCAGCGCGAGCGAGCCCTGCAACTCCGCTGTCACGCGCGCAACGGAATCGAAGTGCCCGGCGTCGCGCACATTCTCCATGAACCGGCGGGCAA
>JALEGM010000199.1 GCA_022763145.1 Aquisalinus sp.
ACAACAGAATGTTCGTAATAGTCGAACAAGAGTTCCCGGAAGAATATGCTGAATTTATAAGAGACTTATCAAAGTCAAAACGCGATGAAACAGCATTTGACTTAGGGAGGCAGTTCATCATGCATCTGCGCAAAACTCATGCTAAGCATCTCAAATCGACCACAAGTACTAAATTAATCGAAGTCATTGAAGCTGACCAGCTTCTTATTGGCGCTATTCGGGAACGTGCGGGAGCGGAACTGTGTAGTGCTTATCTGTTGACCGGCCCTAGCGCGCTTCCGCAAGGTCTAACACCTTTTGTGTCCGAGGCTGAGAGGAGTGTTGAAACTCTCTTTCTGGCCATCTCTGACGGAAGACATATAAATAATCCCCGTTCGACTCCTTCGGAGTCAGATTGGACGAAATTCCTAGAGTATTGGCAATCTGAGGGCGCAACCGAACCTATGATTGAAGCGATGTTAAACCCGGAAACGTCAGGAGCAGATTTCTGCGGTACGTACTTGTCGTTTCTTACGATGCTGATTTCGTATGATTCGACCCAAGCGGATGCCATTAGAGCTGACCACTTATTTCAAAAAGCAATTTTGAACTAATTGTCTGCAGATGCCTGCTTCGAGGATTGATACAGCCTGGTTCGCAAAACTCTCTAACTGCTTTTAAACAAATCGGAGTCACACCTTGAAAGCCGCAAAAGATTTTGCCTTCGGATTTGTGAGTGCGATCTGCATAGCCGCGATAGGCGCCATTCTTTTGGGGCTTTTATTCTTCAGTTTTCAATCGCCAAATGACCTCAAACAGGCGGTGCATTATTCCCTGGTGGGTACAGCATTCTTGTTAATCTTTGGTGGAGGTGAAATCGCTGCGTCCTTCTTCGTCTGGAATACACCGTTGCGCGTTAAACTTGTGCATTTCTTGGGGGCAGTTAGCGCTGTTATCGGCACATTTATATTTTTCCCGCTAGTCCTAGATGCGCTTGAAGAAACACAACAAGCACAATGTAGAACGGTCGTGACAGCTGAGATAGGACCTATCTCGATTACACGCGAAGAATGCGAAGACTAATAATTGCAATAACATCAGCCAATTCGCGCACAAAGGATAACGCTTCTCTTGAGCCGGGGGCCGATTTTGGATCGGACAAGCTAATTGGTCCTCTCATTGGGCTTTTGACCCACTAGAATCTACTCATTTCGTACCCAAATAACTATAGAGGACTGAATGAAGCGAAATGCGATAGCGGGAAGAAGGACTTCGGCTAGCTCCGAAGTCCATATGGCAGTTTTTGTTGTCCTCTTAACAACGATCTGTTTGGAGCGGATGCTTACGCTCTTCACGTTCGCTAACGAATTTGAGTGCATTGACCAAAGACACTTATCGATTGGAC
The DNA here is from genome assembly GCA_022763145.1 of Aquisalinus sp. Classification (GTDB taxonomy): domain Bacteria; phylum Pseudomonadota; class Alphaproteobacteria; order Caulobacterales; family Parvularculaceae; genus Aquisalinus. The sequence continues at coordinate 1,385 of JALEGM010000199.1, forward strand.
TCATGGAAGGCGACAACGGCATTTATGACTGGCTCGCATTAACCTCCGCATCGAGTATCATAGTCACGGCGGTGGGGCTTTTTGGCTCAATTCTGAGTCAAAATACAATAACGACTACCACAATAACCCAGGCGATCATAAACACACTTATCGCCTTAGGTTTATTGTTTTTGAGTGCAATCCCATGGGCATATTTCAATGTTGGACACCCGCTATCAGATCGAATCTATCAAGTCAGAAATACGATCGCTCCGGATAATTTTTACGTACCTCGACGGCAGAAAAACTGGCACTCACCACTCAATACATTGATCTGGGATTGCGTTACCGATGCCTGCACGACAGAGCTTGATGACCTTAACGCAGAGTTCGTACATCGTTACCTGCATGTCACTATCAGGAACATGATTGTTTCCGACTGTATGACACCGGAATTTAATCGAGCCGCAAGGCTAGCAATGGGGGCGCCATTAGGAGATTATACCGGCGATAAAAGACGCTTTGCGAGGGTATATTTTGATGAATTTGGACGCTTTGTGGGACCAAGAGATCGAAGTGTGTTTACACCATATCTGAGGAAACAACTTTCATCAGCACAGCTAGAATCATCCAATTGGGATTTTGACGAGTTGTTGATTACGATCTACGAGCACGAGCAGAATTTCCTGACCGAGCGTAGCATCCGTTAAAATGGTTTGTGCAGAAACTGTTTCACTCAACACAACACATCTGAACCATTTCAATTTCACCTTTAAGAGGCTTTAAACCGCCCCGAAATAGCCACACGTGATGTCTTCTACGGGTCAGGAGGAGACATTGGTCGTTGGCGAAACCGGACTTGTCATCCCGGCCGCAGCGAAGCGGAGAGCCGGGACCTAGGAGAACTGGTTCCCGGATAAGTGCTGCGCACTTTCCGGGATGACAACTCAGAGTATCGTCGGCCTTGACGCCGAGACGAGACGCTAGCTCAGCGTCCCAAATTCGCCCGAGTTTGCCTCTGATGGCCGATTTCTAATTGTGCCCTGAAACGGCCAGTCACACCTCCGATTTCTTTTCAAGTGCGCCTGTTTTTCGCGTGATCGACCACCAGGCTGCAACGTTAGCTATTGCGATTAACGTTAGTTCCTCAAATGGTTCGTTCTTTCCAATGGTCAGTATAGCCGCGGTTGCTAGAAACGACAGCCCTACTGATCAAACCGTCGGGACCTCGTCTTTGAATTTGGTTTTTAGCAATTTGATCAGCCAGATTGACCAGAAAATTAAGAGGGCAAGTAGAACCAGAAATGCAACTACTGCCAGTACCTGAAATTCGATTTTCAAGTCAAAGAAGGTCATGCCCAACAACTACGGCCGGTGCTCTGCGATGACAAGGCTGGGTTCTTTAAGCAACCTCAATTCCTGCTGACGCACATGTGGGTATATTGTAGTACTAAAACGGTGTTCTTAGGCGGGATGAAATTTGTGGTTTGATATCAGCAGTTACGATGTTCGCTTGTTGGGCCGAGTAAATGATTAAATTGATGCTTCTCCTGTACGTGGCGATCTTGCTGGGTTTTATTGTTGCGATATTCGCAGGCGTCGGATGGCTCCTGTCGCTACGTCGAGATAGCTTTTTGCAGCCCTATAGGAGTAAACTCGCGCTGGTCGCCTTGATCCTACCTGTCCTGCTCGTTGCATGCGCCAGTCTCTTCATCAACTGGCTTCGTCACCAATTTTAGATTCACTGAATATAAGATGGCCGTACTGACGGTGCGTCATAAACTCGCCCCTAGTAAGTCGCTCAAACGGTCTGCTACGCACCTTCTTGTATCCCGTCAGGGCCTTTGAGACAGTTTAGGTTGTTTTGCTAAAGGAGTGTTTATGGCGCATCGTAGTCCTTGAAGGGATCGATGATGAGAACGAGAACGGGGCCGAACGGATCGGCTGACAAACATGTAAAAGAGATCAAGCGTAAGACGCGGCGAAAGTTTTCAGCTGAGGAGAAGATACGGATTGTTCTGGATGGCTTGCGCGGGGAGAGCTCGATCTCCGAGCTGTGCCGACGTGAGGGCATCGCAGAGAGCCTGTATTACAACTGGTCGAAGGAGTGGCAAGAAGCGCCTATCCGGTGACACGGCACGCCAGGCGGCAACGGGTGAGGTGACCAGCCTGAAACGCGAAACCCGCGATCTGAAGGAAGCGCTGGCAGAGACGCTGTTAGATATCTTTCGTGCCAAATGAATTGTAGAAGGCTGCTGCTACGACTCAATCATTATCGCTTTCATA
>JALEGM010000200.1 GCA_022763145.1 Aquisalinus sp.
CAAGGCTTGAATATCACTGCGCGCGATGCGGTGGCCATCAGGGGCATCGCTTCGATGATGGCCCGCTGGATGCGACCGGCAAGCGCTATTGCAATAATGGGGTGGCGCTGACCTTCATTCCGGCGGAAGGGTAGAGTATACAGAACTTTTTAAGTTCATTAGAGAGGCGGGAGATCGCCTCTCTTTTTTATGGTGCGATTTTAAGACCGGGCGACTTGTGACCTGATCAAAACATCCGGGTTGGCGGCAAGGTCTTCGCCTTCGTCGATGTCTGCCAGTACTGGTAACTGAGCCACGCTGAAACTTGTCGGCAAGGTCGCAAGTGTATCTGTCAGTGTATGCTCTGTAGACCAGCGCACATTCTCGAAGAGCTGCGGTGCGTTTCGGGCACGGCGCAGGCCAATCAGCCAGTAGCCGCCATCCGGGGCTGGCCCTATGACGACATCATTGCCGCGCAGGCGCGCAAAGGCTTCGGCAATCAGGTCCGCGCTGACATGCGGTGAATCCGAGCCGATGATGACCATGGGGCCCGGCGGCATATCCTGAAAGAGCCGCCCCATACGGTCGCCCAGATCTCCCCCGCCTTGTGCCACCCTGGCGATGTGCGCGGGCCAGACAGATGTCCAGTCCTGATAGAGTGCACTGACCGGATCAACCGCGAGCACCATTTCCCATCGGCGATCTGCCCCCAGACGATTGACCAGTGTTGCGGTTGCATGGCGATAAAAACCGGCGGCGCGTGCCTTACCAATATCCCGCGCCAGGCGCGTCTTGGCGCGGCCTGCTTTTGGCGCCTTGACCATCATTACAAGACGTGGCCGCCATGGCTGACCATTGTTCAACATTCCCCTCACTGATAATTCTCCAGTATTTTCTCCGGCGGCACGCCGCGATAATAAGACATCAGGCAGTTAAAGTTCTTCCAGACACGTGGGAAGTAGCCATTCTGCTTGTACCGGTCAGCGGATGTGGTCGCAACGGCACGCAACGGTCGCAAGTTGCCGTTTTTTACGATGCGCTGGACCAGGTCCACATCTTCAAACAGGGGCATCGGGCCGTAGCCGCCCAGCGCATCGTAAAAGGCCCGCGAGATTAAAAGTCCCTGGTCGCCATAAGGCAACGACAGAAGGCGACAGCGCCACCAGACACCCGCCTCTACCACGCGAGCTTGCCAGACATTTTCATCAAACCGGAAACTGAAATATGCGGCAGCCTTTGCCCCGGCTGACATGATGAAGCTGGCCGCTTCCTTCTCCCAGCCTTCCTGCAGCACTGTGTCCGCATGCAAAAAGAGCAGCCAGTCCTGCGGTTTCTGAAAACTGCGCGCGAGCTCTGCGCCGCGGGCAATTTGTCCACCCCGCCCTGCTTCACCGGTGACAAACTCTGCCCCTGTGGCGGCGGCGATGGCTTCCGTCTCATCCTCTGACCCACCGTCAGAGATGACCACGCGCGAAATCATGCCCTGTAAGGTCGCAGGCATCAGCGCCGGGAGCGCACTTTCCAGCGCCTGCGCGGAATTCAATGTGGGGATGACGACGGTGATCATAATCTTTTTGCTTATTGGCTGCGCTACCTCTTGGCGGAAACCGTCACTGGCGACAACTCACCCGTCGCTGACGCTCGGTCACCAATGCGTGCAACTTGCTGTGAGGAGCAGTCGCCTGGCTTCATCTAATAAATTTTCTTCTTACAGTCTCTTTTTGTTCTTGATTTGTTCAATGCGTTGGGTATGGTCTGCCCATGACCCGCGCCACGACCCTTTCCTTCCGTCCTGCCAGCCTGCCTACCCGGGAAAGGGGCCGTGGCGCGCGGTCTAATGATAGCGGCCGCTTCGAGCACGAAAAGCGCGAAGAGATTGATGATGGTTGGCGTGGAGATGTGCCTGAACCGGTCAAAACCAGTGTGACACTGGAGACGCCGCGCAAGATCGTCACGTTCAACAAGTCGCCGTATGTTGGGTTTGATCGCTCGATCAATCCGTATCGCGGCTGTGAGCATGGCTGCGTCTACTGTTTCGCGCGGCCCACCCATGCCTATATGGGCCTCTCACCCGGGCTGGATTTCGAGACGAAACTCTTTGCCAAACCAGATGCGGCAAAACTGCTGGAAAAGGAATTGTCCAACCCGAATTACAAGGTGCGGGCGATTGCCATTGGGACCAACACAGATGCCTATCAGCCGATTGAGCGCCAGTTCCTGGTGATGCGGCATATCCTGCAAACTCTTTCCCTGTTCAATCATCCGGTATCGGTGCTGACCAAGTCAGACCTGGTTATCCGTGATCTGGATATTCTGGGGCCGATGGGGTCAAAGAACCTGACGCGCTGCATGATCTCCATCACCACAGAGGACCGTAAGCTGGCCCGCGCCATGGAGCCGCGCGCCTCCACACCCGCCCGCCGTTTTGAAGCACTACGCCGTCTGGTTGGTGAAGGTATCACCACCGGCATCATGACCGGCCCAATGATCCCTGGGCTGAATGATCCGGAGATGGAAAGCATTATCGAACAGGCCGCCGAAATCGGGGCCTCCTACGCAACCTATACAATCCTGCGGTTACCGTATGAGATTTCGCAACTCTGGCAGGAATGGCTGGAAGCATTTGCGCCGGATAGAGCAAAACGCGTCATGCGCCACATCCGCGAGATGAATGGCGGGCGAGATTATGACCCTGAGTGGGCGCGCGGCGCCGAGGTTAAAGGCACCTATGCCAAACTGATGATGCAGCGTTTTCGTAAAGTCACTGACCGTCTCGGCCTCAATACCGGACGTGATCGCCTGTCACTTGATACCAGTCAGTTCCGTGTGCCATCAAAAATATCCGGCCAGCAGGACTTGTTCGGGTAATAAGGTGCCCGTACTATATCTCTGCCTGTCGTTCAAACCATTCACGGGTTTGTTGATCGACAGGAAACGTCAACTCAATACGGAAATCACTTAAGGTGATATCCTGCACTGTGCCGAATTGCGCGATGGTTGAGAATGTTGACAGCTCCAGGCCGTCAATCCGCAACACCATTGGAATAACAGGAGCATACAGATCATATTGCGAGAGGTCTTCTCCCTCAAAGCGACTATGCGCGGCTAGTTTTGCGATCATTTTTTGCAGTTGGGGATCACCGCCGCAATGGAGATTCTCTGTCTTGAGGCGTGCAAGGGCGAGAGAAGCAAGCTCTGGCCAATTGACGATGATGGAATCTTCCGGGTCATCAACAATCAGCATATCAATCATGTTTGACACACCAACCAATCCGGCAGCCACAAACATCTTCAATGCCGCTTCATTTGCCGTAACCAGCTCCCAATGCCGATCCACCACAAAGGCTGGATACGGCATGTGGTTTTTCATCATCGTCTCGATTGCGTTATGCACAGGCGCCAAGGCTTCATGGTTCTGGGGCAGATCCGGAAACACTGGTGCATAGCCGGCCGTCAAAAGGGCATTGTTGACTGCAGCGCGAGGCATCTGCAGTGCTTCTGCCAGTTTCAGGATCATGGCACGACTGGGCTTTGAGCGACCGGATTCAAGAAAACTGAGATGACGGGAAGATGTGTCAGCCTCCAGACTCAGGTCAAGTTGACTGATGCGGCGAATACCGCGCCATTCTTTGAGGATGTCACCAAATTGCAGGGTCATGAAAATACCTACCTCTCAGGTAAGAATTATAGGCTGAGTTTTGATCTGATGCACTTACCTTGGAGGTAACTGATCTCACATTCACACAGCTTTTTCATTCATTTTGGCTGAATCAGGTCCCACTTCTGATTATAAAGATCCCGAAATACCACAACGGTGCCGTATGGTTCCTCACGAGGCATCTCGTCGAAGATTACCGCCCGATCTTTCAATGCTGTATAATCACGCCAGAAGTCATCTGTATGCAGAAACAGCATGACACGATCACCTGTCTGATTGCCAACAGCACTTTCCTGGATGGGTGTGGTAGCACGCGCGAGTAACAAACAGGCCTGGCCACCGGGTGGCTGTACCAGTACCCAGCGCTTCCCCTGCCCCAAGTCGGTATCTTCGACCAACTCGAAGCCAAGCACCGATGTGAACCAGGCAATCGCCTCATCATAATCGCGTACCAGATAGGTCATGGCATGGAGCTTCATTTTCATGCTCGATCCACATAGAAAAAGAAGGCCGTCCCGCAAGGCGCATAAAAGCCGAACTCCACCGTGCCCCATGGCTTCTCATCGAGGCGGGCCGAGATGATCTCCAAAGGCAGCCACTCTTCGTAGATTGTCTTGAGACTCCCAAGATCATCCATCTGTACACGCACCGAGACAGCTTTGTTGCTACCGCGCTGCTCCGGCGTAAAGGTCTGCAAGTGAAACTCGATATTCTCCCGGCGCACTCCTGCGTAGTCAGAAAGGGCGGGATCCTCCTGATCTGAAAAAGGGACTGAAAAGCCGAGCCGCTGCCAGAAGCGGATGCTCTCCGCCATATCAATAACAGCCAGTACGGGATTAACGGTTTTGAACATGGTCTGTCCTTACTTCACGTCGCCGCAGGCTAAGCGGTGCTGCCGTCCGGCACAAGCAACTGGCCATTTGCCTTTCCATTAGAATCGTCGGGTATATATAGAGTTAACCTTTCATTAACACTTTCAAGATGCGGCATGACCACTCCACTGCCCACATTCGAGATAGAAAACTCACTACCTGGCCTCGTGGCAGGCATTGATGAAGCAGGTCGCGGCCCATGGGCCGGACCCGTGGTAGCAGCAGCCGTCATCCTGAACCCCAACTGCACGCCTGCAGGGCTGAAAGACTCCAAGAAGCTAAGCCCGAAACGGCGCGCAGACCTTGCGAATGCCTTGTGGAAAACAGCGCGCATTGGCGTCGGCATCTCTTCCGTTGAGGAAATTGATGAGCTCAATATCTTGCAGGCGACGATGCTGGCGATGTCGCGTGCGGCGGCACACCTGCCTGTTGCCCCGGCAACCTGTATTGTGGATGGCACCGTTAAACCGAAGCTCCCTTGCCCTGCTTATATGGTGGTCAAGGGTGACGCCAAATCAAAGTCCATTGCGGCTGCTTCAATCATTGCCAAGGTGACTCGCGACCGTATGATGCTCGAACTCTCTCGCGAGTTTCCGGGCTATGGATGGGACAGCAATAAAGGTTACGGGGCCAAAGCCCACCGCGACGGGCTTGATACATTAGGGGTGACACCGCATCATCGGCGCTCCTTTGCACCTGTCCGCAATCGACTGGATGCCCATGACACAGCTTTTTGCTAAGTGGTTGACGGTGTTTATCCTATGACAGGGATTTAACTGTCAGCGCGCGACAGTAACACATAGCCTGCATGTCAGTACTAAAGGAAGACACCATGCGCGCTATGCTTGCGACCGCCGCGACCGCTTTACTGTTGATTTTACCAGCCCAACTTAACGCGGCGGAATTACCAGCTTCACTCGATGCAGCGCTGACACAGGCAGAAGCACATAGAGACCTTCACCCCTCTTTTTCGATGCGCGCTTCCAGCCCCGGTGAAAGCGCAATTGTTTACCGCTATGACGCCTCTGCCAACACCTGGACAATAATTGAAGGGGACGACAGTGAGCTGGACGAAGAGGCACGTGCCAGCATCGCCGAAATGCAGGAAGAGCTGAGCCGACCAGGCGAGCTAACCTATGCTGAAGCCCGTGAAAGTCTGAGCATTGCTGAACTCATCGAGACCGCACCGGATGCAGAGATCTACCGGATCAATATCAGCGGCAAGAATGGCGAGATGCCCAAAGCTATGCGCGAAGCGCTCGATATGACACTGCACCTGGATATGCGTCAGGGACATATCAGCCTCATTTCCATGCAAGCTCGCGAACCTTTCAAGCCAGCCATGGTTGCAAAAATTGAGACACTGATTGTTGAGCAACGCTTTGCCAACTTTCCGAATATGCCGGTGCCATTGCTGGAGAGCTATTATAACAAGGCCAGCGGCGAAGCGATGTTCCAGAAATTCGATGAAGAGTTCACTATCGAATTCTTTGATTATGAGTTGCCAGCTGAATAACCTGTCCCATAATGACTCATAATGGGACGTGCCGAGGCCTGCGGTTGGTTAACGCACGGAATAATCTCTGATATTAACCAATAAATTCTTGACGGGCGAATCCCGGCGACTCACTATGCGCTTCCAATCAAAGAGCTTGAGAGGTGCATAGCCATGACTGGACAGAAAAAGAAGATCACGAAACTGACGTCAGACAAGCTGGATTGCATCCTTGAGGGCGATTGTATCGCCCAGTTAAAAACGCTGCCTGATCATAGTATTGACCTGATCTTTGCTGATCCGCCTTACAATTTGCAGTTAGGTGGCGATCTCTCCCGCCCTGACAATTCCCGCGTTGATGGTGTTGATGATGAGTGGGACCAGTTTGAGAGTTTTGCAGCTTATGATGCTTTCACCCGTGGCTGGCTGGCGGAAGCACGCCGCATACTCAAGCCAGATGGTGCTATCTGGGTCATTGGTTCTTATCATAACATCTTCCGACTAGGGACGGCTTTGCAGGACCTTGGCTTCTGGATGCTGAATGACATTATCTGGCGCAAAACCAATCCGATGCCGAATTTCCGCGGCACCCGTTTCACCAATGCTCATGAGACACTTATCTGGGCCGCTCGCGACCAAAAATCAAAACCTGTCTTCAACTATACGGGGCTTAAAACCGGTAATGAAGACTTACAGATGCGCTCGGACTGGGAATTTCCTCTGTGCACAGGACAAGAGCGCCTGAAAGGCGATGACGGCAAGAAAGTCCATCCGACCCAGAAACCCGAAGCTTTGCTTCATCGTATCCTGAACGCAACAACAAACTCCGGAAATGTGGTCCTTGATCCGTTTTTCGGCACCGGTACCACGGGTGCCGTCGCCAAAATGCTGGGACGACACTTCATTGGTATAGAACGTGATCCAACATATATCGCCGCGGCAAAAGAAAGGCTTGCAGAAACACGAGCCTTGAGCGCGGAAGACCTGACACCTACGCCCTCACCACGCAGCGCCCCGCGTGTTGCCTTTGGCCAATTGGTTGAAACAGGACTGATCCGGCCTGGCGAAAAACTCTACTCTTCGAAACTCAAACGCTCCGCCAAGGTCGCGCGCGTTAAGGCGGACGGTTCAATTGAATTGGAGCGCAAGGGTAAGGCGACCGGTACAGCGCAAGGCCCAACCCAAGGCTCCATACATAAGATCGGCGCAACCGCCCAGAACGCGCAAGCCTGCAATGGCTGGACTTACTGGCATGTAGAAACAGACCAGGGGTTAAAGCCACTGGATCATTTGCGTGATCGCATTCGCAGCAATCTGAAATCCGGCGAGAAAATGCAGCTAAAAACCGGGATGGAGAATTGACGCCGCGCATATTGTGAGCGGCGTCAAGCCCGGATAGGCTTTGCCCATGAGCTGGGAAAAAGAAATCGAAGAATTACGTGCCCGTGAGGCGATGGCCGAACAGATGGGCGGCGATGAGAAGGTCACGCGACAACATGCGCGCGGTAAGCTGGATGCACGACAGCGCCTGACGAAGCTGCTGGACGAAAACAGTTTTCGTGAAGTTGGCAAGATTGCCGGGCGCGGCACATATGATGAAAATGGTGACCTAACCGGCTTTTCTGCCTCAAATTTTATTTTCGGCCGTGGGTTGATTGAACAGCAACCTGTTGTTGCCAGCGCTGATGACTTTACCGTGCGAGGTGGCGCCGCTGATGCCGCTGTACACAGAAAGTTTGTTCAGGCCGAGCAAATGGCTCATGAATTGCGCCTGCCCCTGATCCGCATGATTGATGGCACTGGTGGTGGTGGTTCAGTCAAGATGCTTGAGGATATGGGCTTCACCTATGTACCGTATGTTCCTGGCTGGGAGCATGTCATCAAAAACCTGGAGACAGTACCGGTGGTCTCTCTTGCTCTTGGCCCAACAGCAGGGCTCGGGGCCGCGCGCGTAGTCGCCAGTCATTATTCGGTGATGGTACGTGGCCTGTCCCAATTATTTTCGGCGGGACCTGCTGTCGCCGCATTTCTTGGCGAGGAACTAACAAAAGAGGAACTCGGCGGATCACAAATACATGCCCGCAATGGAGTCGTTGATGAGGAGGCGGAAAGCGAAGAGGAAGCATTTGCACTATGCAAGCAATTCCTGTCTTACCTCCCCTCTTCCCGCTTCAGCCGGGCAGAACGCAAACAGATTGCGGATCCTGCATCCCGGAAAGAAGTAAGCCTGATCGATGCCGTGCCGAAGGACCCAAGGCAAGCATACAATATGCGGCGTATTCTGAACAGTGCCTTCGACCGAGGTAGCGTTTTTGAAATGGGCCGTCGCTGGGGGCGTGCCAGCATCACTGCCTTTGCCAGACTTGATGGTTGGCCTGTGGCCGTGCTCGCTAATGATCCGACTTATCTGGGCGGCTCCTGGACGGCCAAGACGAGTGAGAAAGTCGAGCGCTTTGTAAAGTTGGCAGAGTTATTTCACCTGCCCGTCGTGAACTTTGTCGATAATCCAGGCTTCATGATTGGCCTGGAAGCAGAACGGGATGGCTTGATCCGATATGGTGTGCAGGCGATGAATGCTGTTTACAAAGCGAGTGTGCCTTGGGCAACCGTCATTACCCGGAAAGCCTATGGCATCGCTGGGTCAGCAATGTCTGATCATACGCGTTTTCAGTACCGGTTTGCCTGGCCATCAGGGGATTGGGGCTCCCTGCCCCTCGATGGTGGCATTGAAGTTGCCTATAAATCCGACCTGGAGAAGGCAGAAGACCCTTCAGCTGCACTTGAAGCAATTCGCACCCGGTTGGATAAAGTACGCTCCCCATTCCGTTCCGCCGAGCATTATTCGATTGAAGACATTATCGACCCTCGTGAAACGCGGCCTCTGCTCTGTGAATTCGCGCATCATGCTCAGCGTATGCTTGAGGGGCGCTATCCGGATAAAGCATGAGAGCTTGCGTCTCTGCGCCTGGTATTGGTGCTAACAACGGCATTTCACGCATAGTTTCATCTGGCTCCTCCGCGTCATTTGTCGATGACATACCGCTTGCGAGCCAAGCCCCGGCATACATCAATCCCCCCGTAAAAATGAGACCCGAGACAAGTGCTGCTTTTGATGGAGATGGCATGAGGCGCGTTCCTTTATATAATTTACTCAGTAATTTGAGTTTTATGGGCGTGACGATCGTCGTTCTTTGGCTGCCACTCGGGCGTTGCGAAAACATACATCCAGGCAGCCCCTAAACTCTTGGCCGTCATCACTTTTTTCCCCAGTCGCCAGAATCCATGGAAAAATGCCACAAAAGGTGATGCAAGAAAGCGCAACGGCGTATTAATTTCCGGAATGGGCTTTACAAGCCCATAGGTCACCTTTTCGTCCTCTTTAACGAAAGTGCCGAACAGACGGTCCCAAATAATAAATATACCACCGTAATTCGCATCAAGATATTTCTGATTGGACCCATGATGCACCCGGTGATGGGAGGGCGTATTGAAAATCCATTCAAACGGACGCGGCAATTTCTTTACAGACTCCGTATGCAAAGCTGTCTGATACAGTTGTACAAAAATCTCTGCAAAAAACACAACAAACGGATTAAATCCGAGCAGCACAAGAGGTAGATGGAAAAATATTGGCCAGATACCATCCATCGGCCCAAAGCGATAAGCGACAGATATATTGAAAAAAGGCGACGAGTGATGGACCGAATGTGTTGCCCAAAGCAAATTCACGCGATGCATGCACCGATGCTCCCAATAATAAGCAACATCAGCAAGTAAAATACAGATCAGGATCGTCGCCCAGTTTATGGGAATATCAAAGACAGCAAATTGCGCAGCACCAAAATATGCTGTGATGTAAAGCCCGACCAGGATGAAATAGTTCGCCCCAATAAACATCACGAGAGTCAGATAGTTGGTAATTGTATCACCAATCATTGACCATTTGAGCTGCTTCAGGACGATATACCTGATCAGCTCGAATGCCAGAAAAGCTATAGAAAAGTAGAAGAATAACCCTCCCAGCCATTCTTCCCAACCATATACTTCTGCCTCAGTCAGTGTTTGAAATAACCAATCCATTGCCCGGTTCTCAGCTTCGCTCTTACAACTTGATTGACAATTTAATAGTTATATATAAATTGTCAACATTGACAATTTATGATGATGTGATGCCCCGCCCCAGCCTCAAAGCCGAAAGGCGCGAAGTAATCCTCGACGCATATGAAGCCTGTGTTGCCCGCTATGGCGTTGAAGGCGCCAGTCTTGAAAAAATTGCAACGGAGGCTGATCTGGCACGCCCCTTAATCCGGCATAATGTCGGCAACCGGGAAGATTTGCTTCAGGCCTTAATAGAACGCTATATGGAACGCTCCCGCTCCATCATGCAGTCGCTTATTGTCGCTTTACCTGAGAACAATAAAGCGGAAACATTGGTCGAATGGCTTTTTGATCCGCAACACTCAGATGCCCAAAGCGTTCTGGTGGCGGAAGCGCTAATCGCAGCAGGCCAGGATGACAAACTGATAGCAAGGCAAATGCGAAACTGGACAAAGGCTTTTATCAAATCCATTTCTGACGTGCTTCAATCTGTTCATCCTCACACAGATCCACAGAAGATCAACGCGATCGCAACAGGCATAACAGGTATATACTTTAATGCTGAATCTCTGATGCCACTGGGTAAAACCAGAGACATTCGTGCGGCTTCCAGAGAGGCAGCTTTACTATTAATCTCTACATTGATCGATAAATCAGACCGTAAGTAAAATCAGTCACTTCGCGACATTTGTGGCAGCAGTACAATACCTACCACGGTAAGAAGCGGGACATATGATAGCAACTTCTTAACTTGCATTTCCAAAATCAGGTCTGCACGTTACTAATGAGGTGATAAGCAAATAGCCGAGAAATCGGTACTTTTTCGACAGAGAGGAAAACCATATGAACCACGCACTTTATCTTTTCTTTGATGGCGACTGTGAGGCGGCCATTACTCATTATATCGACACGCTGGGTGGCGAGATTGCCTTCACCATGCGGAACAGTGATGCACCTGATCCATCCCAACGGATGCCGGGTGGCGATGATCTGATCATGCATCTGACCGCACAAATTGCTGGCATGACCGTCATGGCTTCTGACTCACCGCCCAATATGTACAGCAAACCGCAAGGCTTCAGGGTACAGATTGAACCCCAGTCATTGGAGGAATTTGACCGCATATTTGCCGCATTATCGAAAGAGGCACGCGAAATACAAATGCCACCAGAGGAATCTTTCTGGGCTGAGCGCTTTACCATGTTCACAGATAAGTTCGGCACACCGTGGATGATGAATTATGAAGGCAGCAAGGCACAGGGTTGAGCATTGCTGGCCTAAAACAGGTAATACGGGCTTTCTCTAAGATTGTACTGCGCCCCTGATCAAGTGCAGCAATGCGCGGGGCCAGTCAGCTGCCACTCGCGCCGCAATGCCATGCTGACAACGCACAAGATTGATACTACCGCTATTGAGGCAATTTTAGCGCTTGAGCTTTTGCAGTTACCAAGGGACATTAGCATTGCCAGCACCGGCAAAAGTCACTTTATTGCACGGCTATGCGTAAAACCCTTTATTTACATGTCGGTACCCCAAAAACCGGCACCTCGACCATCCAGTGGTTTCTGCACAGTAATCGTGAGGTCCTGGCGCGGTATGGTATTCTCTACCCAGTCTTATCGGACAAAACGCCCGGCCATCATTACATTGCTAACAATTATCGCATCACGCCATTGGCTTGGGTCGAACCGATACCTCGTCGCAAAGTGCTAGATAAGATCGCGCAGGGTATGGATTCTATACCCGGACTGCACAGTCTTTGCTTATCATCCGAAGCATTCTGGGGATGTCGCAAAAGATTGCGCAAATTGCGAGACGATTTCGCAGATTATGATATCAAAGTAATTGTCCTACTACGCAGGCAAGACGACTTCATGAATGCCATTTACAGGCAGGACGTTAAAGCCAGCAAAAAAGTGAGTAATGTTGAAGAATTTATGCAAACTAGCCTGAGACGTCTGAGATATCTTGATAGGCTTGCCTTACTGGAAAACATTTTTGGCCGGGAAAACCTGATTGTCATCCCATTTGAGCCTTCAACATGGAAAAATGGACTTGAGGGCATATTACTTAGCTTACTAAGAATAGATTCGATTAATGAATTTAAAATACTACGGCAAAAGAATATATCCCTTTGCAATACCGCTATCTTGTTCATCAAGGACATCATAG
>JALEGM010000201.1 GCA_022763145.1 Aquisalinus sp.
CCACCCGGCCGACTGAGTTCCAGTGCCAGCGCCAGATTTGAGGTGACTGTTTCACTGGAAGCACCGATCCATGGCCTGCGGATCATCTGACCACCATTCACGGCCGAATTCACGACTTGCCGGACCAGATTGCCGGGGATGGCAAAGCCGATACCGTTCGAGCCACCTGACCGGGAATAAATCGCTGTGTTGACGCCTAGTAGATTCCCGTCAACGTCAACCAGCGCACCGCCCGAATTGCCGGGGTTGATGGCCGCATCGGTCTGTATAAAGAACTGAAAGTCTGAGACGTTAACTTGAGTCCTGGCAAGTGCCGAAACAATACCGCTGGTGACGGTCTGACCGACCCCGAATGGATTACCGATGGCGAGAACGATGTCGCCAACTTCGGCTGCATCAGAGTCCGTGAAGGTCAGGAATGGCAGATCTTCATCCGCATTAATCTTAAGTACAGCCAGATCGGTCTGGGGGTCAGCAAGCAAAAGTTCTGCTTCAAACTCACGGCGATCAGTCAACACAACCTTTATCTCACTCATGCCTTCGATGACATGGTTATTGGTGACGATGACACCGTCAGGCTGCAAGATGACACCGGACCCAAGTGAGCTTTGGACCCGCTCTCGTGTCATACCACCGAAGCCACGGTTGAAAAACTCATCAAAGAATGGATCCCTGAAAGCGCTTCGGGCACGTGTGCGCACCACACCTTTTGTATAAATATTGACTACCGCTGGAGAGGCTTTGCGGACCGATGGCGCATAACTGGCGCGCAACTCGAGGTCGTTCCGCGGCGTAAACTGCGCGTTGGCCGGTGCTAACGCCGCTACTAAAGCCATCACTAAAATCGAAAAGACAAGTGTATTCATAACCTTACTCACTTTTTCTAAAGCCAGCCAGAAACAAGAAGTTCAACATATATAGAAAAAAAGCGGCTCTTCTTGAAGAAGAGCCGCCCTGAAATTCTCGTGACGTGAAGAAAATTTATTCTTCCGTATCTTCATCGTCATCCAGCATGGTTGGGCCGGAATCTTGTCCTTTCGCACTCTCATCGCGGTCAACGAATTCAATCACCGCGACAGGTGCGTTATCGCCATAGCGAAAACCGGCTTTCATGATGCGAATATATCCGCCTGGGCGTTCTTCGTAACGAGGTCCGATCGTATCGAAGAGTTTCTTGACCATGTCCTTATCGCGGATTTTCGAAATTGCCTGACGGCGTGCATGAAGATCACCACGCTTGGCCAGTGTAACCAGCTTCTCAACGTAAGGACGCAGCTCTTTTGCTTTAGGCAATGTTGTCTTGATCTGCTCATGCTTGATCAGTGACGCGGCCATATTGGCAAACATCGCACGGCGATGGCTGGCAGTTCTATTCAGTTGGCGGTGCGCAAAACCGTGGCGCATGGCTTAATCTCCTTAAGCAGTGTCAATGAAGAAGCATCAGTTCTGGTGATGCTGATCCTCATATTTTTTTGCAAGTTCTTCAATATTCTCAGGCGGCCAGTCTGGTACATCCATACCAAGATGTAGGCCAAGTTGAGCCAGAACTTCCTTGATCTCATTCAAGGATTTCCGGCCAAAGTTTGGTGTCCGCAACATTTCAGCTTCGGTCTTCTGGATCAGATCACCGATATAGACAATGTTGTCATTCTTCAGACAGTTTGCTGAGCGAACTGAAAGTTCCAGTTCATCAACCTTGCGCAGCAGAGCCGCATTAAAGAGAAGCTCTTCTTCTGCACTTTCTTTAGAGTCTTTTTCAGGTTCGTCGAAATTCACGAAGATCTGTAACTGGTCCTGCAAAATGCGGGCTGCGTAAGCAGCAGCATCTTCAGGTGTCACTGATCCATCTGTTTCAATCTCAAGAGCCAGACGATCATAATCAAGAACCTGACCTTCACGGGTATTTTCAACTTTATAAGCAACGCGCCGAACAGGGCTGTAAAGACTATCCACAGGAATCAGACCGATTGGCGCATCATCAGGACGGTTACGATCAGCTGGAACATAACCTTTACCAGTCTGCACAGTCAGTTCCATGCGTAGTTCCGCTCCTTCATCCAGTGTACATATGACGTGATCCTTGTTGAGGATCTCTATGTCAGCTGTCTCCTGAATATCGCCAGCAGTCACTACTCCCGGACCAACCTTGTGAAGCGTAATACGTTTCGGCCCTTCAACATGCATGCGCAATGCAACCTGCTTAATATTGAGAACCAGAATTGTCACATCTTCCCGAACGCCAGGAATAGATGAAAACTCATGCACCACACCATCAATATGAATTGAGGTGACAGCACTGCCCTGCAAAGAGGACATCAAGACACGGCGCAGCGCATTACCGAGCGTCAGACCAAAGCCGCGCTCAAGGGGCTGAGCAATCACAGTCGCTTTACGCGACGGATCATAGCTGGCCTCGACATCTAGTTTGTTGGGGCGGATTAGTTCCTGCCAGTTTTTTTCCAGCACATTCAACTCCGATGTACCCTAATGGGCGTTTTCAGGTTTCAAGAATGGGAAACTTACATCTCCCGGCCCGACCAAGGTCAGGCAAATAAAATCAGACGCGGCGACGCTTGCGTGGGCGGCACCCATTATGAGGAATTGGTGTCACGTCACGGATAGTTGTGACAGTCAAACCTGCTGCCTGCAGTGCACGCAATGCACTCTCACGACCAGAGCCAGGACCGCGCACAAGCACATCAACATTTTTGAGGCCGTGCTCCATCGCTTTCTTTGCAGCATCTTCAGCAGCCATCTGTGCTGCGAAAGGTGTAGACTTACGAGAACCACGGAAACCCATGTGACCAGACGTCGACCAAGCAACTGCGTTACCCTGCTCATCAGTGATCGTCACAACAGTGTTATTGAAAGACGCATTCACATGAACGACGCCATTGACGATATTTTTTCTTTCTCTGCGGCGAACGCGCGCCTGAGGTGCCTTTGCCATAATACCCTCTTACTTCTTCTTGCCAGCAATCGGGCGAGCAG
>JALEGM010000202.1 GCA_022763145.1 Aquisalinus sp.
CGGCTAGCAAGGCAAAATTTCCAGTTACCATCAAGCGCTGGAGATGATGCGCGTAGGCATGATCGTGCGTGTTCCGGACAGCCTCGCTTATGCAATGCATCTGCGTGTCACCAGTCCAGTAAAAGTCTGGCAATGCCCTGTTTGCATCAAAGAAATTCAACTCCGCATAGTCGGGCATTTCGCGCCAATAAAGTCCACGGACATATTCTCGCCAGCCAATAATCTGACGAATAAATCCCTCAACGGCATTCAATGGTGCTTGCCCCTCTTTCCAGGCTTCTTCCGCAGCGCGACACACTTCCATTGCTGTCAGCAACCCTGCATTTAGATAAGCAGACAGTTTGGAGTGATTAAGGAAGTCTTCCCCTGTTGCCATGGCGTCCTGGTAATCACCAAAATTTGGCAGTGCCTCTTCAATGAACCAGTCAAGCTCCCGTAAGGCGCCATCACGCGTCGCCGCATAATGACACTTGTCTGCATAACCAAAGTGGTCAGTAAAGTGCTCGTCGATTAATTTTATCACGTCACTGATGATATCAGTCTGTTCAATGTCTGGTCGCGCAGGCAGTATATAACCCTTCGGCAGCTTTTTTCGATTATCAGCGTCGAAATTCCATTGCCCTCCCGCTGGTTTATCATCTTCCATCAGGAGACCGGTTTTCTGTCTCATTGCGCGATAGAAATACTCCATGCGGAGTGAGTTTCGGCCTTCTGCCCATTTATTGAACTCAGGCAGTGTGCAAATAAATCGGGTATCTTCCCTTATCTCGACCTCCAGGTCGAAGCGTTCTTTCCATGCGTTTATTTCTTTAGATAAACGCCACTCGCCGCACTCAGTCAGAATGAGTTTGTCAAAGGCTTTCTGCTCCAGAGCCCTTCGAATTTCGCCAGTGAGGGAGCCAGAGTTATTCCGGTCATTATACTGAGTATAATGTAATTTGAAGCCCTCTTCCACTAAAGTTTGTGAAAAATGACGCATCGCAGAAAAGAGAAAGAGTATTTTTTGTTTATGATGCTTGACGTAAGTTGCTTCGGATTTAACTTCAGCCATCAGGATAAGGTCGTCATCCTCATATCCCTCCAATGACGTGATGGAGCGAGTCAGTTGATCCCCAAGGATGAGGCGAAGACTGGGCATATTATTTCTCTTTTATGATTTAGATAAATTAGCAGAACATGCGCATGAAATAGGCATGCGAGTGCTTGATGACAAATGACGGGCCGGTCTAGTTACTGGTTCAGGAGATATAGATGAAAACCAGTGCAGATGTTTTAGGCCTTGTTGGGAATACGCCCCTGATCAAGTTGAAGCGCGCGTCCGAGGAAACCGGCTGTACGATTCTCGGTAAGGCGGAATTCCTCAACCCGGGGCAGTCCGTAAAAGATCGTGCAGCCCTTGGTATTATTCGTGATGCAGAGCGTAAGGGATTGCTGAAACCCGGCGGAATGCTTGTCGAAGGCACGGCCGGTAATACAGGGATCGGGTTGTGCGTTGTCGGGAAAGCGCTTGGCTATGAGGTAACAATCGTGATGCCGAAAACGCAAAGTGCTGAGAAAAAACAGGCTGTGCTCCAACAAGGTGGCCGGCTGATTGAAGTGGAGGCCGTCCCCTACGCTAATCCCGATAACTACGTGCATTATTCAAAACGCTTGGCGGAGGAGTTAAACAGTTCCGCGCCTCATGGCGCAATCTGGGCCAATCAATTTGATAACACGGCTAACCGGGATGCACACTTTGATACGACAGGCCCGGAAATCTGGCAGGATCTCGACGGCAACGTGGATGGATTTATCTGTGCAGTTGGCTCAGGCGGAACCCTTGGCGGCGTAAGTCTCTCTCTTAAAGAGCGAAAATCTGACACAGTAATCGGCATAGCGGACCCTTACGGCGCTAAACTTTATAGCTGGTACAAAGATGGTATTCTTGAGACGGAAGGTAACTCCATCACAGAGGGGATTGGCCAGGGGCGTGTCACAGCCAACCTTGAAGGCGTACAGGTTGATGAGGCTTTCCGGGTTAGTGATGCCGAGGCCTTGGAGGCTCTGTACCAGCTGGTTGAAGAAGAAGGAATGTTCCTTGGTGGGTCTGCTGGCATCAATATTGTCGGGGCGATGAAACTGGCCAGGTTACTCGGGCCTGGTCATACCATCGTTACAATCCTCTGCGATTATGGTAACAGATATGGAACGACGTTTTTCAATCCGGAAGTGCTGAAATCCAAAGGGTTGCCTCTTCCGCCTTGGCACCAATAGACCTCATATGCAGAAGACTCTTGATGTTACGATCACCTACCTTGAACAGATTTCCAGACCACGTCTTCAGCTTCCGACACCACCCCCAGGTAAGACGGGTCTTATAAGAGCTGAAAGACCGCCACTCCATTTTTACCGTTACCTATATGATCAGGTGGGCGCCCCGTTTCACTGGGTCAGTAGAAGATATATGCCCGACGAAGATGTCTGTGACATAATTCAAGATCCGGATGTCTTTATTTATGTCCCATATTTTAATGGTGCACCTTGCGGTTTAGCGGAAGTAGATGCACGCAAAGAGTGTCATGCACCTGGCACAGTAGAAATAAAGTTCTTTGGCCTGATGTCTGATTTTATCGGCAAGAAATTAGGGCGCTGGTTTTTCCATAACACACTGGACCTTGCATGGGCTCTCAATCCGGAGCGTGTTATTCTTGAAACCTGTACCGCGGACCATCCAGCCGCCCTGCCCTTATATCAAAAGCTCGGGTTCACCGTTTACGATCAGGGCCACGGCATAATTGAGTGGCGCGGCTAAGATGCGCAAAAAGGGAAAAGCTCCTACTCAAAAGGGAAAACTCAATACCGTCCTTGCAACTGCTGGCCGACCGTGTGGAGAAGACTCCTATCCAGTAAATCAATCGGTTGAAAGGGCATCAACAATCCTTTTCCCTACCTACGAAGAGTTTGTCAGAGAAGACAAAGAATTCGTGTACGGCAGGTTTGGCACACGATCGCACAAGGCACTAAGTGACTCCATTTCCGAGCTTGAGGGTGGTAAACAAACTCAGCTGATGCCTTCCGGTCTGTCTGCTATTACAACCTGCCTCCTCGCATTGACGCAGCAAGACAGTCATGTCCTGGTGACAGATAGTTGTTATGATCCTGTACGAAGTATTTGTGATCGTTTTCTGACGAAATACGGCATCAAGACAGAGTATTATGACCCTCGCATTGGCAGTCAGATTGTTGATTTAATTCGCCCTGAAACCACCGCCATCTTATGTGAAAGCCCCGGTTCTCTCACATTTGAAGTTCAGGACATAGCTTCCATAGTTTCTGAAGCTCAGAAATATGACGTACCTGTTTTGGTCGATAATACTTGGAGTGCGGGCTATTTTTACCAACCCCTAGCCGCAGGGGCGAGTGTCAGTATCCAGTCTGTTACCAAATATATTGGTGGTCATGCAGATTGTCTGATGGGCAGTGCAACTTGCAATGACACCGCACTGGCAGCAAAAATCAACCGCACATCGCGTCAACTTGGCCATAATGTATCTGCTGATGACGCATATCTTGCGCATAGAGGGATACGTTCCCTCGGTGCGCGTCTAAAAGTTCATGAAGCTAATGCTCTGCAACTGGCTGACTGGTTGGCGCAGCAGCCTGAAGTGACCTCAGTCCTGCATCCAGCCAGAGTGGATCATCCCGATCATGAGTTGTGGAAAAGGGACTTTTCCGGCTCTTCTGGGTTGTTCGGTTTCGTTCTCGCACCGTGTTCCGAGGAAAATCTCGCCCACTTCTGTAATGCGCTTGACTATTTCGGCATGGGATATTCTTGGGGGGGCTTTGAAAGCCTTCTCATCCCTTGCCCAGTAGCTAGGTGTCGCAGTGCTGTACCCTGGCGCGAACAAGGCCATCTTATGCGCATTCATGCGGGCCTTGAGGATGCTGATGATCTGGTTAATGATCTAGATCAGGCTTTTGGACAAATAAGGCCAGCGTGACGGAGATATCTTAATGTTGAAGAAGATAATATTGGCGGCCCTGTTCATTGTGGCAGGTTGTGAGACGACCTCAGTTGATTATCTGACGATCTCATCAGCACCGACCGAAGCGCTTCTGAAATTCGGAGACGGCTCGACTTGCACGACACCCTGCCCCCTATATGTGACTGAAAACCTCACGATGACTATCGCCAAGGCAGGATATATTGCGCAGGAATGGACGTTGATTGAGGGACAGACCGGATATCTGCAAATCAATCTTGAACTTGCAGCGCCCACCGAGGAAGTCGAAGAAACAGCCCTGCCGGATCTTTAGCCTTCAGGCACAGAAAGCACGCTTTTTTGCTTGCGAAAAAAAAACCATTCATCATATAAGGCCGTTCTGATCGGGGTGTAGCGCAGCCTGGTAGCGCATCTGGTTTGGGACCAGAG
>JALEGM010000203.1 GCA_022763145.1 Aquisalinus sp.
CCGGTTCAGTCTTTGACGGCACATCACTCAGAGTTGCCTTCATGACATTGACCTGAACGCCATCAGCTATTTCTACGACAATTTCCTCGCCGTTTTCAGGCACCTTGATGACTTTGCCCACAAGGCCACCAGCAGTGACAACTTTGTCGCCACGTCTTACCGACATGACCATTTCCTGATGCTTTTTACGCGCCTGCTGCTGCGGGCGTATCAACAGAAACCAGAA
The DNA here is from genome assembly GCA_022763145.1 of Aquisalinus sp. Taxonomy (GTDB): domain Bacteria; phylum Pseudomonadota; class Alphaproteobacteria; order Caulobacterales; family Parvularculaceae; genus Aquisalinus. The sequence continues at coordinate 227 of JALEGM010000203.1, forward strand.
AGCCACGAAAATGAAAACAAAAGGAATAAGCTGCACCAGCGGGTTTGGCGCGGCCGGGGCACCTGCTGCAGTCGCAGCAAAGGCAGTCAAAGTGAACATCCGAAACTCCTTGCGAGGCCTTTTTAGTCAAAGCCGTGAAATCAAGTCTGGCGATATATAACGATTAGCGTTCGGGATGCAATGCGCCCGTTATGCTCCCCCCAGTTTACGCCACATTAACTGTGATTTGCATTAATACGCGCTGCAAATTCTGGCTGTTGATCGGACATGGAAGACCTTCAGTACATATTCAACATTGGCTTCGCAGGGAGCGACTTCTGGCGTGCACTCTGGATCGGGTTGCTGGCGTCCCTATTGGCAACGCGCAAATTCCGCCCATGGAAGGTCGGCATTCTTGCGTTCTTCTTTGATAGAGCCTGGCCATATTATAGCATGCACCTGCATGGCTACGAGACAGAAGCAATCTGGGCAGCGTTCTGGGCAACACTGATGGCGATACCGCAGGACATTACCTACTATGTCGTAAGGTATCTTGGTATACTCGGCCTTGTTTATCTTGGGTACAATATACGGCGCATCATTCACGGCGGGCATAAACCAAAAGATGCGCGCCCTGCAGGCGGAATGTATCCTTACTAAGCCCGTTTAATCTCGGAAATTTTTATATTGGACTGGTTGATCAAGGCCCATCTCCTTGACCAGTGAAATAGCAGCCTGAAGATCGTCACGTTTCTTGCCAGTCACGCGCAGCTCCTCGCCCTGAATAGCCACTTGCACCTTCATTTTGGAGTCCTTGATATGCTTGGTAATTTTTTTGGCAAGGTCACGGTCCAACCCCTGCTTCACCAATACATTTTGCCGCACTGACTGTCCGGCAGCAGGTTCCACTTTCTGATAGTCGAGCATCCCCGGCTCAATGCCCCGCTTCTGCAGGTTACCTTGCAGAATTTCGTGCACCTGGCGTAGCTTGAGATCATCATCAGCATGGATCGTAATCACACCATCTTTTTCCTCTACACGAGATTGCGAACCTTTAAAGTCGTAGCGTGTTTCGATTTCTCTCATGACGTTACCGATGGCGTTCTTGACCTCATTCAGGTCAGCCTCGGAGACGATATCAAATGAAGGCATTTTCTGAGTTCTCCTATTAGGTGGCCGTGAAATCTCTCAGCGGCCAACCGTCCACTCTCTTGTCGATGATTTTCACACGATCACCAACCCGAATTTCACCTGTGCCGCGCGGTGCTGTGTTCCAGCCGAATAGTACGCCCTTTACACGAGCATCAGCTGACATCCGCAAATGGCGCAATGCCGGCATCGGGTCACCATGCCCTGTTTCACCCGAACGTTGATCTTGTGTGGTAACGATGCAGCGGTCACTTGGTTTAACGAGATCAAACCGAAGACCGTTGATTTCAATAGTTGACCAATAATCTTCTGACCATGGCTCATCATGGTCGATCACGATATTTGAGCGGAAACGATCCATTGGCACTATAGCATGCCCCTGTCGCTCAAGATCATCATTCAGCGTCTTGAGCGATCCTGTTGTGGTGACCAGGACAGGATAAGCGTCAGAAAACTGGATGGGTGTGCCGTACCCGGCCCAGTCTGGATTCGCGCTACGCGCTGAAACATCATCAAACATCACCAGCTTTACCGATTTGCCCAGCCAGCTGGACAACTTCTGATTTATATCTTCGTCAAAGACGGCTGCGTCCACCATAGATCGCCAGACTTGCACGCTTGTCCGGCGACTACCATCAGGTGTCGGACTGGACACCGCCTGACCATCATCAAAGGAAAACTCATAACTATCTGCACGCGCTTGCACGTTAATTTTCGCCAGCTGACTATATTCTCGCTGGGTCACGAACCTTGCCTGCTCATCAATGATCATCAGCTGTCGATCACCTGACAGGCCAGCTGGCGTCACGACTGATGATGACAGGCTCAATCCCCTGGCGCTTTTAAGAGGATAAATATGCAGGCTTTTGACGATCATGTTCCTGAACCTTGGACAACGCAGTTTTCAGGACTGGCAGTTGCATAAAGCTTCACATACTTATCCGGCATCCTCACGGCACGCCCGGATTTAATGTTGATAGAGACAAAATCCGTCTGCCCTTTCACAAGGAGACGGTTATCTGCAGCGCGGCGTAACTCGAACGCCCTTGTTAGTCGCAACTTGCCATCATTGTGGATGATCGCCGTGCCAATGATGATCTCGTCACCCTCATGAGCAGCAGCAAGATATGTGTACCGATGTTCGCGCACAACACAGCCAATACCAGCGCGCTCATATGCGGCAAAGTCGAGCCCCAGCGCTTCAGAATGTCCCCAGGCGCAATCCATGGCCCAAGCTACATACCAGGCATTATTCACATGGCCGAACATGTCCGTGTGGTGGGACTCCGCCTCAACCTCATGCAGATGCTGCATTGGCAAGCCCCAGGTGACGTGCGGATAATTGTCAGAGAAGTAGGTCAGAAAGAAGCTCCTGTCGACCGACAGAGAAAAGACATAAGAGGACTCGCAGCGCGATAAGCATCGGTTACTTCATTGAGAAAGTCAGATCTCAACGCAGATTTTTGGTCGGAGTGTTTCATCACAAAGAAACTGCGCCTTTTGAGATCTTCAATCAGCGGGTGATCATGGGCATATCCTTTGGGTGGACGGGTTATTGGATTCCCCTCACCCAACTCGCCAAAAGCATCTTTCAACTTCTTGTTATTAATGGTCTTTTTCCAGCCCGTTTGATTTTCATCAATAGACGCCCTTATCTGCTTGAGGGCCTCGGATGGCGGCATCCACATGCCACCGCCATAAAATACCTGCCCCGGTTCGAGGTGCAGATAGAACCCCGGCGCGTGGGCATCCTTGCCTAAAGCATGCCGAAAATGCAGCGCGGCGTTCGTCTTGTATGGGGTCTTGTCTTTCGAAAAACGCGTATCCCTGTAAATACGAAACATGGAACCGCCTGTCTTTTTTGGGATCGCCGTAAAGTGCGGAGATATTTTTTTTAGTTCCGGTCCCATGGCACTAATGAAGTCCAGGCATGGGCCTACAACATTTTCCTCGTAACGAGGCTTATTCTCCTCGAACCAGCTACGCTTATTATTTTCCGCCAGTTCAGAAAAGAAATCGAAGAAATCTTTGGGAAACCCTCTGAAAGACATTTGATTATACTCCCTTGCCGTAGTTGCTCAGCTTCATCGGCATAACGGTTGATATGGCTTACATCAGACAAATAAATCCATTCGAATATGATGTTGCCTCTTAACCAAACGGGTTCATACCTCGTGAAGCAAAATGAATCAGGGTAACCATAAAAAATATGGTTGAGAGAGTTAAACTACCGGGAAGCCAGTGTTTACGCCGTTTCCGCAGGGGTTCGAGTTGCGGATAGCTTAATGCAGTTGCCCATAAAAAGACAAAAAGTTACTCGCGTTAACATTTACGAAAGTAAATTATCGGAACGTGGTCTCATAAACAATATGGCTGCTTCAGGGGAGGCTGCCAAAACAAGGCTACTCAGGAGACTTGCGGCATGCGCGTATTGCTGATTGAAGACGACGGGGCAACAGCACAGAGTATTGAGCTGATGCTGAAATCAGACGGATTCAACGTCTATACTACTGATCTCGGCGAAGAAGGCGTCGATCTCGGTAAGCTTTATGATTATGATATCATTCTGCTTGATCTTAACTTGCCTGACATGACTGGTTTTGATGTCCTCAAGCAGTTGCGTGTTGCAAAAGTTAACACCCCCATCCTGATCCTGACTGGCCTTGGCGATACTGAGAATAAGGTTCGCGGTCTCGGATTTGGGGCTGACGACTACATGACCAAGCCATTCCATAAGGACGAGCTTGTGGCGCGCATTCACGCCATTGTTCGCCGCTCGAAAGGCCATTCCCAATCAGTCATAACAACCGGCTCACTTACAGTTAATCTCGATGCCAAGACTGTCGATGTTGGTGGCCAGCGCGTACATCTTACCGGCAAAGAATATCAGATGCTGGAGCTTCTTTCTTTGCGCAAGGGTACAACTCTGACGAAGGAAATGTTCCTCAACCATCTCTATGGCGGTATGGATGAGCCAGAACTCAAGATTATTGACGTATTCATCTGTAAGCTGCGCAAAAAGCTGGCCGCAGCGACAAGCGGTGAGCACTATATCGAAACAGTATGGGGCCGCGGTTATGTGCTGCGTGACCCTGCAGAGGAAAAAGCTGCTTAAGCGCTGTCCTCAGTAATTAATTACAAAAAAGGCTCCCCTACGGGAGCCTTTTTTGTTGGCTTGGCTTGTTAACTCAATAACATCAGGAAACTGCGGCTTCGGCCTGCTCTTCTCCGACACCCGCCTGCTCCAAGACAGCTCGGATCGTACTCAACTCATACGGCTTGAGAATATGATACCTGGCACCAGCAGCACGTGCGAGAGCGAACTGCTGGCCGTCATTTTCAGTTGCACACAATACAACGGCTGGTCGCTGAGGTTTCTTGATTTCGCTAAGCCCCTTCAGAAAATCGAGCGCCCCGAGAGATGGCAAGTCCCAGTCGAGAAATACAACATCGGGCATATCCGCATCGCAGAGTTCGACAGCCTCTTCTGCGGTTGGCGCCTCTACGGCTGAATGCCCCAGGTTCTCCAGTATCTTCCTGGTGATAAGACGAATGACCTCAGAGTCATCGACAATTAGACATGTTGCCACAGCTCTCTTCCTTTTGAGTACCTATAAGGAACTCTAGGAGAGAACGATTGAATAGACCGTTAAAGATCAAGTGTTGTTAGATTAATGCCTTATCAGGCCGCGATTTCAGCTTGTGCCGGAAAAGTAGCAATGACACTGACTTTCTCTTCGTTCACAAGTTCTGCCCGAATTGTCCCTCCGGCTTTTTGCACGAGCACACTAGCAAGATAGGCCGGAGTCATTTTCGGCTCTAAACCTTCAGTCTTCCCTGACAGGGCATCGACGAGCTGCTCCTTGAGTTTCGCTCGCGGCCCTTCTGCACTGAAACTCACTTCTTCGAGTGATCCACCCACAGTCACAGTCACAGTACTACCAGCACGTGGGACACAATCCGCAATAACCAAGGCAATATTCATGATCGCTTTGACGTTGTCTTTGGCAATGTGCCGGGATGGCAATTGCCATTGAAGCTCTGCCTTCACATACTTGTACAATTCGGCAGTGGCTATTTTCGCTTCGTCCAGATCAATCTCTGCTCCATACGCACCGCCCGCACCAAAAGCCAGGCGAGCAAATGTTAGCATCGCAATGGATTTTTGCGTGGAAACGCTGATCAGTTTTTGCGCTTCTTCTTTCATCATCGGATCATCTTCGTCTTCCATCACCTCAAGACCAGCACTGAGAGCGCCAACAGGGTTAACAAGATCGTGGCAAAGACGTGAGGCAAGCAGTGAAGCGAGTGTGAGCGGATCAAGAGGATTATTCATAACAGACCTTCTATTAGGAAGATGAAGTTGTCCCGATTCTACCTCAGGTAGCTATGGGCATGATTAACCTCGAAATTACCGCTGGTTTATTTGACTCCTTGTGACCTGCTTGTCATGCTTTGGGGGTTGGTCGTAGGGGTTTTGCACTCAAGCTGCACGAAGCTTGCAAGACAGATCAGCATCGTGGCGTTACCTTGGGTGTTGTTTTCAGTGTTTGCTTTACCCGATTTGATACCGGCTGGTAGCCGATTTAGATTCAGCAGTGTCGCAAGATTTTTTCTCTGCGGCGCCCTTTCATTGACTGCCCTTTCCGTTGCAGTTCTATTTGTCGGGATCGCCTATCTCATTAACGTTGGCACCGCAGATACACGCACCAACACAGCGGGCCAGGGCCATAAGCAGGATGATGACGTGGTTATCCTGTCCCACACAACCAGAGATATCCTTGCAATTTTGAGCGGCAAAACCGGACACTCAGACAGCGAAACATACACACCGGCGCCTACCGGTTTTGACGCAGTAGCATTACTACCTATGCAGCCCCTGCCGCGCTTAAAACCCCCTGCACCACAGCCTGCACGTACTGTCGCAACATCGATTGATATGAACGGCATATGGCTGGCCGAAAGTGAGTTTTATAGCTTTGCACACAAGAGCGATTTTACCGGTGGACGCGAACCGGTTTTCACGAAGTATGTATACCCGTTCGCAGAAGCTGAATCCCTACTCAACGAAGACACAGTAACCTTACAACGAGGAGAAAGTCTCTATTCCGCTCTCATACGGGCCGGCATTTCACGAGCAGACAGCAATGATGCCGTTATCGCGCTTTCAAGCCTCATCAGCGTGCGCACCTTAAGAACCGGTACCAAGTTTTCCATCACAAGGGTGCCTTCGGCCAAAACCGAGTTTCAGGAAATGGCCACCATACACCTGAGCAGCCAGAGGCCAGATGACAGCTTGCTATATCTGATGTTGGCCGATGATCCCATACGCAGAGTTTTTGTTCGTCGCGATGCGCATGGCAGCTTCTATGCTGAGACAGAAGTCGCAGATACAACCATGCATTATGCAGCCATCTCAGGCGTCATTACGGACAGCCTGTTCGCGAGCGCAGAGCGTCAGGGAGCACCTCGGGAGATCGTTGCAAAACTTGCCAATATGTTCGTGTACGATGTGGACTTTCAACGCCAGATAAGGCGGGGGGATAAATTTGAGGCTGTCTATGAGGTATTCTATGATGAGCTCGGACGCATTGCCGGCTATGGTGATATTGTTTTTGGCCGTATGAGTTGGCTCAATCGCACAAAAGAGCGCGGCTATTACAGGTACAATGATAATGGGAAGACAGCCTGGTTTGATTTCGGTGGCAAAAGCGCAAAACGCTTATTGATGAAAACACCTATTGACGGTGCCCGGATTACGTCTGGTTTTGGCATGCGACGCCACCCCATCTCTGGATACACAAAGCGACATAAAGGCACAGACTTTGGCGCCAGAAGCGGCACGCCAATCATGGCCGCCGGTGATGGCATTATCGAACGCGCCAACCGCTTCGGGTCTTATGGCAATTACGTCCGTATCCGTCATGCTAATGGCTATAAAACTGCCTATGCCCATTTGAAAGGTTTCGCGCGCGGTATCAGATCAGGATCCGAAGTTAGGCAGGGACAAATTATTGGTTATGTCGGCTCAACGGGTGCTTCGACCGGTCCTCATCTCCACTATGAAGTGATCAAAAATGGCAAGCAAATCAATCCGATGACCATCAAGGTAGCCACTGGCAAGGAGCTGGACCTAACTGAAATGGTTGCCTTTGCCAAAGAACGTGACTGGATTGAAGAGTTACGGCAACCTCAACCCTTGTTAGTACTAGCGCAGAACTGACCTTGGCGACCCCACCCGAAATTTCAGATCTCACCCGCTTCCTTCATTTTTTGCAACGTGTCCTTAATGTACTGATCAAGGTCAGTCCTGCCAGATACATGATCGCTAAGCTGCGACTTTATCAGATGTGGTATCTCGTCAGGTTTGGCAGCAGCGGATGATTTATAGGTTGCCTTGATGACATTTTTTATCGCTTCTTCAAGGTCAGGTTTCCAGTTGCTTTGCTCGGTCATACTGTCTCCTTTCAACGTCAGTTCAATAGCGCTGACCCTGGCGGGCTGTTGATATCCGGCGTTGTATTGCCAAGCGCGTAGGTATTCCCACCAGTCAGCACACGGCCATTCAGGGTCAGGCTATCGCCTTCAACAGACAGACTCAATGTCTCACCATCACGAATTTCACCAGCCAGCAGCAGTTCTGCCAAGGGGTCTTGCACTTTTTTCTGGATGACGCGTTTCAGAGGACGCGCGCCAAAAGCAGGATCATACCCGGCCTCACCAAGCCAGTCACGCGCTGCCCCATCAAGTTCCATAACTATGGAGCGGTCAGCGAGCAGCTTCTGCAATCTCGCAATCTGAATATCTACAATGCTACCCATCTGCGATTTTTGAAGGCGATGGAAAAGGATCATCTCATCTAGTCGGTTGAGAAACTCCGGCCGGAATGTGGACTTGACCACTCCCATAACCTGGTCTCGCACCATATCAGTGTCTTGCCCTTCCGGTTGTTGCGCCAGGTATTCCGACCCAAGATTGGAGGTCAGGATAATAAGGGTATTCTTGAAATCCACGGTACGCCCCTGTCCATCTGTCAGGCGCCCATCATCAAGGACCTGTAACAGGACATTAAAGACGTCCGGATGCGCTTTCTCGATTTCGTCAAACAGTACGACCTGATATGGGCGACGCCTGACCTTTTCCGTTAGCACACCCCCTTCTTCGTAGCCAACATACCCCGGGGGCGCACCAATCAATCGCGCAACTGAATGCTTCTCCATGAATTCGGACATGTCGATACGGGCGATCGCGGCATCATCATCAAAAAGGAAGTCTGCCAGTGCTTTCGTCAGCTCTGTCTTGCCAACACCTGTAGGGCCAAGAAACAGAAATGACCCAAGCGGCCTGTTTGGGTCCTGTAAACCTGCCCGTGCGCGTCTTATTGCTGAGGATACAGCTGTAACAGCTTCCTCCTGACCAATGACACGGTCATGTAAGGCTCTCTCCATGGTGAGAAGTTTTTCACGCTCACCTTCCAGCATCTTATCCACCGGTACGCCAGTCCACTTTGAAACAACGCCAGCAATATGTTCTGCATCAACAACTTCCTGTACCAGTGTATCCTGTTCGCCCAGCTGCTCTGCCTGCTGAAGTTTCTTCTCCAGTTCTGGTAACTCACCGTATTTTATCTCGGATGCTCTGGCGAGGTCTCCCTTGCGCTCTGCATCGACCAGCTCCTGCTTTGCACGATCAATTGCTTCTTTAACTTGTGTCGCTGACGCAAGGGCCTGTTTTTCCCGTGACCAGCGTGCAGTTAAACCAGCAGATGTCTGCTCGTGCTCAGCCAATTCTTTCTCTAGTTTTTCAAGGCGCTCACTTGAGGCATCATCCGTCTCTTTTTTTAGAGCCTCGCGCTCTATCTTCATCTGGATAATCTGACGGTCCAATGCATCAAGTTCCTCTGGCTTGGAATCTACTTCCATGCGTAAACGCGAGGACGCCTCATCAATCAGGTCAATCGCCTTATCTGGCAAGAACCTGTCCGTAATATACCGGTTGGAAAGAGTTGCAGCAGAGACAATCGCACTATCTGATATGCGCACGCCGTGATGCAGCTCATATTTTTCTTTCAGCCCACGGAGTATTGAGATCGTATCTGCAACGGTTGGCTCCTGAATGTAAACAGCCCGAAAACGACGGGCCAGAGCGGCATCTTTTTCGATATACTTTCGGTACTCATCCAGTGTTGTCGCTCCGATACAATGCAGCTCACCTCTAGCCAGAGCAGGTTTCAACAAATTCGAAGCATCCATCGCGCCATCTGTTTTTCCCGCCCCGACAAGCGTATGGGTCTCATCAATAAAGAGAATGATCTGTCCCTCAGCCTGCGTTACTTCCTGCAACACTGCCTTAAGACGCTCTTCGAACTCACCGCGATACTTAGCACCGGCAATCAGGCTGCCCATATCAAGGGATAATAGGCGCTTGTTACGAAGCGATTCCGGCACGTCACCATTAACGATGCGCAACGCGAGCCCTTCTACAATCGCTGTTTTACCGACACCTGGCTCACCTATAAGAACTGGATTATTCTTGGTGCGTCGGGCCAAAACTTCCATCGTTCGACGGATCTCATCACCGCGACCAATGACCGGATCAAGGCGTCCATTCAGTGCTTCGTCGGTCAGGTCACGTGCATACTTTTTCAGCGCATCATATCCTTCCTCAGCCGAAGCGGTGTCCGCTGTCCTGCCCTTCCGGATACGATTGACGGCTTCATTCAGATTCTGGGGGGTGACACCTGCGTTTGTCAGGTATTCAGCCGTTTTTCCCTCCATCGAGAGAGCAATGAGCAAGCGTTCCGCAGTAACAAATGAATCACCGGCCTTGTCTGCAACTTCATCAGCTCGAGCAAAAACTTTAGCTGCTTGCTGGCTCAGCCTCATCTGGGCACCGCCGCCATCTACACGCGGGAGTTTCTCAAGGGCCTCATTTACTTCCTGAAGGACTTGATCAGGCTTGCCTCCGGCTTCTCGAACAAGATTCGCGCTCAACCCTTCTCTGTCATCAAGTAAGGCTTTCAAAATATGTTCCGGGAGAAGTTGTTGATGGCTTTCACGCAGTGCAATTGTCTGCGCGGCTTGAATGAGACCGCGAGCGCGGTCAGTATAATTATCGAAATTCATGTGTGACCTCATTTGAGCATCAAGATATGCGTCCCGATTGGCAACGCTTAAATAAGACATGGGTAAGCAACCCATTCCTTTCAAGCTGTAGTTCGCAATATGTTTCTGTTCTAAGCGGAGCGCCATCCTCTTTTATTCATGTTCTGTAATACCCATATAAAGTGAAGGGAGGCTTTATGAACAATACGCACTTCGACGCTTTTCAATCACTCAGACGCGAGATCAAGACCCAGCTGAAATGGGGAAGCGCCGGCCCTATGCGGGATGCGGTTGCTCTCGCCCTGCTGCCTGCAGCATTGCAGGGGTCAATTGATTATACCAAATTACGTGATACGGCTGCATATCTAAAAAAGAACAATGCCAAACTATATTTCCTGCGCTCTTCCACGCGGTATGCCGTGGCAGCATCCCTTCTGACTGAAGGTATGGACGCGCAGACCTTTATTGCTGATATTTCAGCAGCTCGCCAACACTGGAAAGAGCTGAAATTACGCCGCACCTCGCCCTATGAAGGTGCAAGCCTGATTACTCTCTATTTCGCCGGGCGCGGCTCTATAGATCGCGGTACTTTGAGCGCGCTGAAAACATCTTTTGATATGCTGAAAGATGCCTACTTCTGGCATGTTGGCTCACTAACCTTACCAGCCCTTTCACTTGCTCTGCACAATAGCACGACTGCTACAACCGACGGTGCAATCATTTTTGATACCCTGAAACAAGAGAAGTTTCCATCCCAGTACAGAATGTCCACTGCCCTCATAAGCACATTGCGAAAATCCGGGCATCCGGAAACCAGTCGTTGGCTAATAGACGCATATCAGGCGATGAAAGCTACAAAGATGCATACGGCAAGTCGTCGCACGACTTCTCTGGCTGTTGCAAGTTTGACGGATATATCGCCTGAACAATTCGCTGATGATGTCGACGCAGTCCGCCAGCGACTTAAAGAAGGACCCTTCAGGTCTTCCAATGCTGGCGCACTTGCAATGAATTTTGTCAATATGAGCCAAGTCATCAGCATGCGCGATGCAGCAACTGACGATGATAACTTTGCTGGCTTTACTACCGTTATTGCCGCCCTTCAGGCATATATCGCCATGCAGGAACAAGCTGCGATGGTTGCGGTCATTGCAGCCAGCACTGCGGGGGCAGCCGCGGCCAGTTAAAGTGCGCCGATACCGATCAGTGTTCCACCATCAATGGCCATATGCTGACCGGTCATCCAGGCACCAGCTGGAGAAGCCAGGAAAACGGCTGCACCCGCTATATCATCAGGTTCACCAAAGCGTCTCATAGGCAACTGGCCCGCAATAAATTCCTCTGTCTTGGGATCTTTCCAGAGTGCTTCTGCAAAGTATGTTTTAACAATGCCGGGGCAGATGCAGTTAATCCGTATATTATCTTTCCCGTATTCGACCGCAAGGTTACGCGCCAGCTGCATGTCAGCGGCTTTAGAAATCCCATAAGTACCGATTGTCGGACTGCCAAGAAAACCACCGATCGAAGAAATAATAACGATAGCCCCATCTTTTTTAGCCTGCATCTGAGGCAGGACCATGTGCGCCAGGAAATGATTTGCCTTGATATTGCACGCAAATATCTTGTCTATCGCTTCTTCGGTAATATCCTTGGATGGTCCGAATGACGGATTGACAGCAGCATTACAGATTAGAATATCCACATCGCCAAACTTGTCGTTTGTCGCGTCCACAAGGCCCTGAAGATGCTCCTTATGGGAAATATTACAGGCTACAGCATAAGCTGCCTCTCGCCCTTCGTTCTCATTAATTGAGTCTGCGACTTCCTGGCAACTTTCAACCTTCCGACTCGAAACAACGACATTCGCGCCATGTTGCGCAAAACGCCGTGCAATCGCCTCACCAATGCCGCGCGAAGCACCTGTTACAATCGCGTTCTTGTCCTTCAGATTGAAAAGTGTGTCTGCAATTCCGGCCATCTTTATCTCCTGTTACATGAAGATACAGTTTCACCAGAACGTGCCCATGCGGCAACCAAAAGACGCAGTTAGACGACTGCAACTAAACTACTCGGCAGCAACTTCTTCTTTTTCCTGAGAAGCCTCTTCTTGCGAGCTGTCAGTCTCCTCAGCCGTTTTACGTGGCGCCCGACGACGCCGTGGTCGGCGTGGTTTTTCCTGCTCTTCTTCCGAGGCTTCTGCCTCAGCACTCTTCTCTGCAGACTTATCTGCAGCTTCATCGACTTTATCATCAGGAGTAGATGCAGGCTGTTTGTCGTTGTTGCTTTCAGCAACATCAGGCTGTGGCTCGTCAGATGGGTCTTGCTGGTTTTGCTGCGGTTGTTGCGCAGGTTGCATCGCCTTCAACATACGGTGGTAATGTTCGGCGTGTTGCAAAAGACTTTCAGCGCGTATGCGATCCCCTGATGAAGCTGCATCTCGTGCGAGTGCTTGATACTTGTCGTGTATCTGAAGAGCTGTACCGCGAATTTTGACATCAGGTCCGGTAGAATCAAATGCCCGGTTTACGTTTGAGCCAGTTCTTCTGCGCTGATTGCGCCCGCGCTTCATGTTTTGCGCCATATCAGTTTGTCCTTATCAGTCCTATACCAAACATTTAGCAAGATTTGCATACTGATTGGCTGAAAGTCTTTATTTACGCTGCTCCATGCAGCTATCGCCAGTTGCTACTGCGCCCTTTCCTGACTCACGTCAGCCTACTCAACAATCTGATCGGCGTGAAATCTAGCGTTCGTGACAATCAGCTGCATGTAGAGGTAAAAGAGTTATGAAAACCCACGTTTTCATAACTCTTTATGGCGCATATCCAGTGACTTTTCAAACATTTTTTTAGCACCTTTTGAGGGCGATGGCACGGTCAATCCCTGCGAGATCAGGCTTCACATATGTGCTTGTTTCCAACCCTTCTCCCCGGAAAGCTTGTTGAAACATGCTCAGAACACAACCTGACTGTCCCTGCCCTACTTCCAAAACAACAGCTCCACCTGGATTGAGCAACGAGGGAACATTCATTGCCAGTTTGCGGTAGGCGTCATACCCATCACCCGCAAACAGAGCTCGCGCAGGCTCGAAGTCTTTCACGTCAACAGGCAATTTCGAGCGATCAGCTTCCGCGATATATGGGGGATTCGATATAATCAGATCGAAACTATCTGAGTTATAATGTGCAAAATCAGCACAATGAGTTGATATACGTTCAGCTATACCGAGGCTTTCAAAATTTTGCCTGGCAATTTCCAATGCACTTTCATCGATATCCACTGCCACTCCGGTCGCATGCGGAAACTCACTGAGCACAGCAGCAAGCAGACACCCCGAACCCGTACCCAAATCAATAACCCTTGATGGAGGCTTATCTGAGAATATCTCCAGCGCTAATTCAATGAGGGCCTCGCTGTCAGGCCTTGGGGTGAGCACCGCATCACTTACTTTAAAGTCAAGACCCCAGAATTCTTTATGCCCTATCAGTTGCGACACCGGCTCCCCTTTGAGCCGCCTGACGATCAAATCGTTAAACTGCTCCGCCTGCATCTCATTAAACTTCATATCAGGCTCAGCAATAAACCGCTCCAACGACACGCTGAGGCAATGCAGAAGCAGAATACGAACATCCAGTCGTAATAGTGATGGGTAAGAACTCGTAGTACTGCGCAGTGCCGTGGCAGCTCCCACTCCTGCACTCACAGTCACAAATCAAGCCCCTTCGGTTTCCATCGCCGCCAGGCGGTCTGCCTGATCCTGCGTGATAAGCGCATCAACAAGCTCATCCAGGGCTTCACCCGCGATCACCTTGTCTAGCTTGTAAAGCGTCAAGTTAATGCGATGATCTGTTACCCGGCTTTGAGGGAAATTATACGTGCGTATACGTTCGGAACGATCGCCTGAGCCGACTTGGCCTTTACGCTCTGCCGCACGTTCTGCATCAGCACGCGCCCTTTCAGCTTCATAAAGTCGGGCTCGCAGAACTTTCATGGCCTTTGCCCGATTCTTATGCTGAGACTTTTCATCCTGCTGCGAAACAACGAGCCCGGTTGGTAAGTGCGTAATACGGACCGCACTATCCGTCGTATTGACCGACTGACCGCCAGGTCCCGATGCCCGGAAAACATCAACACGCAGATCACTTTCGTTAATCTCGATATCGACTTCTTCCGGCTCAGGCAAAACGGCAACCGTTGCAGCCGAGGTATGCACACGACCTTGCGTCTCTGTTTCGGGCACGCGCTGCACACGATGCACGCCTGATTCAAACTTCAACCGCGCAAACACACCGTCTCCCGTAACGCTGGCCTGCACTTCTTTATAACCACCAACGTCTGATTCCGAGGCAGACAGTACCTCCATTTTCCAACCATTGATCTGTGTATAACGCTGATACATTCGGAACAAATCACCTGCAAAAAGAGCCGCTTCGTCCCCACCGGTACCTGCGCGCACCTCTATTATGACGCTTGCAGAGCGATCTGCCTTGTCGCGCGGCAACAACATAATCTGCAGGGCATGCTCAATTTCGGGGATGCGCCCTTTTAGCTCTTCCAGTTCTTCGGAGGCCATTTCGGCCATTTCAGGATCATCCGACTCCGAAAGTTCTGTCAATTCGTCCAGTTGTCGCCGGGCGTCGGTTAGTTCGCGACCAGCCTCTATAACGGGACGCAGTTCAGCATGCTCCTTGGACAGACGCACGATCTCATCTGCGTCAGTCTCTGTCTCCATTGACTTTTCTATCGCCTCAAACCGCGCGATGAGACTGTCGAGTTTCTCCTGAGGAATCAAAACTGTACTACTTCTTTTTCAGGTTACTCAGCCGCATTCAAA
>JALEGM010000204.1 GCA_022763145.1 Aquisalinus sp.
AGGCGGCTTTTTTCAGCGCCTTGCGAGCTTTTTTCAGTTTTGATTCTTGCGTTGCGATGCGCTTCTTGCGGGATTTGATTTCCTTTTTGAGCGCTTTCACTTTTTTACTGGCCATTTGCTGGCTCCTTTCTTCGGTTACACATGTCAACAAAATGGCCTGACACGACTTGCCCCCGACCATCTGACGAGCGCAGTTAAGCGCATTTTGTGCGCTTGCGCAACGGGTGCGCACGACAACCCTGAGTGGCAAACAAGGCAGAGGATTGAGGGTTGGCAAATTACGGGGCAAGATAATGATTAAAGAGGAGATTTAGTCTGATGAGTAGAAACACGCTTGCCCTGGCTGTATTGGCCATGATGCCCTTTGCCACGACTATCCAGGCCGAAGAAACAGAGAGCACGGCTTACGTTATGCCCGGTCTTGAGATGCCGTTGGACCTCTCTACACCGGAAGAGGCTGTACGGACGATGTTCCGGGCCATGTATCTGGGCGATGCCGAGCTTGTGGACAAAGTCTTTCTGCCGGATGCGCAACTGCGCCGCGTCACCAACACCGGCGAGATCCGGCCTGATGGCTTGCAGGCGTGGCGCGACTGGGTGGGGGCGCAATCTCCCGGTGACGCTGTGGAGGAAATTTTTGAGATCGAGGTGCAGGCGACCGGGCAGCTTGCTTCCGTATGGGCCCCTTTTGTGGTGACCTATAAGGGCGCAGTCGTGGGCTGCGGCGTAAATGAGTTTGTGCTGGCCAAAGCCGACGATGACTGGCGCATCGTCTTCGCCATGGACAACGCCGCGCCGGAAGGCACGGACTGCACGACGTTCAAGGCGGGGTATCAAGAGGGATGACCTCAATAGAGAATCTTCGGAAACTATATATACTTATCGAAAGTTAGATTCATACACATAAATTGGAAAGCCAGAAGTTGGCCTCACCGAAAAAAGACTTTGAAGAGTTCGAGAAATTAGTTGCCGATATTCAGTCGCAACTCTCCCCAGATTCCAAGGTTGAACACAACGCAAAAATTCCCGGAATTGATAGCAAAGTTAAACGACAAGTGGACATACATGTCTCCGGTTCAGTTGGGCAGTACCAGATGGATATCGCAATTGAATGCAAAGACTACAAAAGAAAAGTTGACGTCAAACGAGTAGAGGAGTTCTCTGGCCTACTACACGACATTCGATTTCATAAGGGCGTGCTTGTGTCAGCAAGCGGATTTAGCAATGCTGCCATGCAAAGAGCTGAAAGTTTAGGGATTGATCTGTACCGTGCAGTAGATACTAGAGACCATAAATGGCGTGTAAAAGTCACAGTTCCAGCAGTATGCGATTTTCGTGAAGCAACGCTCCAGTTTGGGTTGCAATCGTCGGCCCCTATGCCGATGAGCATACCGTACGACTTTTTTAGCGCATCGGATATTTTCGACAAATCCGGAAATCACCTAGGTAAAATACTCGACACAGCGTTAACTACCTGGAATAATGGGGGCTATACTGATGAACCAGGCGTACATAAAGAACTGCCAGTTTTTACCGAAATGACTGTATACATTGATAATGGCTACGGCACACAAATGCCGGTTGATATCTACGTGAATATGGCTGTCAATCAAGAGTTATATTTTGGTCACCTGCCAATTACAAAAATATCTGGATTCGAGGATCAACTTAAGGGAGGCTTGTACACCAACGCATTTGAATTAGGGCTGGTATCACCCGATGAGGTTGTAAAAAACTGGAAACGCATAAAGTCGGAAGCAGAAATTTTAGTCCAACCTTTGGTGTCAATTCATGGACGAACCGCATATAATATAGACGATATCAGACAAAAACCATATCTTGGGCGTACGGTTGAATGAGGCACCGCAAAACCTCTCGCGTTTCTTCACGTCCCCGCTCAGCCCAAATAGAATAAGAACTTTTTTCCAACAATTGGCCTATACCACGGAAACGACCCATAAAGGCATTTATTCAACTCCACCCTTAACTTTTCTGAGTCATTCTCAAGCTCGTCCAAATACTCCAGGGAAGACAACAAATAGCCGTTTGTATCATTGCGGCTCATTCGAAGAGCAACGTTTTGATTCCAATCCACTTGATAACTAACAGTGCCGTCCGCAAGCCTTACAATGAATGGCTCTAGAGATTCCACGAGTTTTGCGCGGCGCGCTACATATATTTCAAGGGATTCAACTGCTGCGTTATTCCCTGCAACATAGCGATCCAATTCAAACATCAAATTTTCGCCGCCACCCCTTGAAAGAACTTCCAATTCATTTGCTGAAAGCTCCTTAATAGGTGGAGGAAGTCCCACTAATTCAATGACTTTCGCCCAGTAGTTACTTGGTTCGGTACCTTCTGGAATCTGTTCAAGTATGCTGCTGTGCAACGATAAGCTCTGATCAAACGCCTTCTTCATTGTGGCAACTATGATTACCGCCTTGGCATAGTGATCTCTGTAGTCTTGCCGAAGCGTAAAGTACAAAGTCACTAGGAAACTAATAAAACCACCAACGATAGCACCAACAATAGCGCTAATGACCAACAAATAATCCGCTTGTTGATTTATTGGTAGATTAAAGCAAATTGAATCGCAGCCCGCTGCCTCAACCACTCTACAAAGCCTCATTCGATTTCTTCACGGCGTCCTCGGCCAGATAGAGCTCTGAGCCCATTTCGCGATATTTTTCGCTCATTTGCTGCATGCCTTCGTCGGGGGAGACGCCCCCCTCACCCCCTTCGTCGGATGAAAGTATACTTTCATCCCCCCCGCCAGCGGGGGGAGAATTGGCATCGCGCGTGGGGTAGAGGACGGCTTTCTCATTATCACTGAGGCCGTCGGCGTAGTCGCGCACGTCCTGGGTGATCTTCATTGAACAGAATTTCGGGCCGCACATGGAACAGAAATGAGCGACCTTGTGGGCTTCCTTCGGCAGGGTCTGGTCGTGGAAGTCCCGCGCGGTTTCCGGGTCCAGTCCTAGATTAAACTGATCCTCCCAGCGGAACTCGAACCGGGCACGGGAGAGCGCATCATCGCGCAAATGCGCAGCGGGGTGGCCCTTGGCGAGGTCTGCCGCGTGGGCGGCGAGCTTATAGGTTATTACCCCGACTTTCACATCATCCCGATTCGGTAGGCCCAGATGCTCCTTGGGCGTCACATAACAGAGCATGGCAGTGCCGAACCAGCCGATCATGGCGGCGCCAATGCCGGAAGTGATATGGTCATAGCCCGGCGCAATATCAGTCGTCAGGGGCCCCAGCGTGTAGAACGGGGCCTCACCACATTCCTTCAACTGCTTGTCCATGTTGATCTTGACCTTGTGCATGGGCACGTGGCCCGGGCCTTCGATCATAACCTGGCAGCCATGGTCCCACGCGACTTTCGTCAGCTCGCCGAGGGTTTCCAGCTCGGCGAACTGGGCGCGGTCATTCGCGTCTGCCGTGGCGCCGGGGCGCAGACCATCGCCCAGAGAGAAAGTGACATCATAGAGCCGCATTATCTCGCAGATTTCCTCAAACTTCGTGTAGAGGAAACTCTCCCGGTGGTGCGCCAGGCACCATTTGGCCATGATCGAGCCGCCGCGCGAGACGATGCCCGTGACACGATCCGCTGTCAGATGAATATAGGGCAGGCGCACACCGGCGTGGATGGTGAAGTAGTCCACGCCCTGCTCGCACTGCTCAATCAGCGTGTCGCGATAGACTTCCCATGTCAGGTCCTCGGCGATGCCGCCGACTTTCTCCAGCGCCTGATAGATCGGCACGGTGCCGATGGGCACAGGCGAGTTGCGGATGATCCACTCGCGGGTGTTGTGAATGTTGCGGCCTGTAGAGAGGTCCATCACATTGTCCGCCCCCCAACGGGTGGCCCAGACCATCTTGTCCACCTCTTCCTCAACCGAGGACGTGACGGCGGAGTTGCCGATATTGGCATTGATCTTGACCAGGAAGTTGCGGCCAATGATCTGTGGCTCCAATTCCGGGTGGTTGATGTTGGACGGGATGACAGCGCGGCCACGGGCGACCTCATCGCGCACGAACTCTGCCGTGATGAAGGGCGGGATTTCAGCGCCGAAGCTCTCCCCCGCCGCAATGGTGGCTTCTGCATCTTCCAGCATCTGCTTGCGGCCAAGGTTCTCGCGGATGGCGATGTATTCCATCTCTTTGGTGATCGTGCCAGCACGCGCGTGCTCCAGCTGGGTGATGGGGGCTGTGCCATTGCCGCGCAGAGGCTGGTTACGGATGGGGAATTCACGGGCGAGATATTTGCCCGTGGCGCCACCATTATCCTCCGGCTTGACCTCGCGGCCTTCATATTCATCGACACCGCCACGCTCTTTTATCCAGGCGGTGCGGTGACGGGCGAGGCCCTTTTCGACATTTATAGTCACGTCCGGATCTGTGTACGGACCTGTTGTGTCATAAACCGGCAATGGCGGCTCTTCCGCTGAGGGGTGCAGGTCAATCTCGCGGATGGGGACTTTCACGTCCGCAAAGCGATCTGACTGGACGTAAACCTTGCGGCTGGCGGGCAGCGGGCCGGTGGTGACTTCCGGCGTGGTGAATTCAGACTGGGGGACGTGTTTGTTCATAAAGTTTAATCCCGTTTCTTTCTCGTTAGTTCTAATAATAAGGTTTCGACCTGCTCTGGGTTCCGGATAGTACGAAGGCGGAAATCTCCACCAAAAAAAGCCAGATAGCTAACGTCTTCGCCTATAGTAATTGATCCAGTTTTACCTTTGCCGTTACGTGTGACTGATGAAATTCTATCAAGCCACAACGAACTCACCGATCTGAAGGGCCTTGGGCGTGAGATAATTAACCGCTCGGTTGTGATTGCATACTTCTCACCCCGCACGCGGGATAACCACCACATATAAAAAGCAGTAATCAATACAAAGAGTGTAGCAAAAATCACTGTTGCCATAATCGTTTCACTTTGAGCCGTCATGCCAGTTACATTCTGGTCGGCAGTTGGTGTGGAGAAGTAACTGTAATCACCCGTCAGAAGAGAAAATACTCCGATACAAAGCGGAACGAAGATTGCTAATCCATAGACGAGATATAAAATTGTAGCGAGCAAAGGAAATCCACGCGATTGCTCATGCCAAATAATCTCTTCGCCATCGAATAGGAGAGATTCAAAATTCTTAGAATTCTTACTGTCAGACACAAATAAGGCTCTCCTCGCGGCCAACCCGGTAGTCCGGCGTCATCACTGGCGGCGAGGAAAGCCCGATGGCAGGCCTTCGCCTGTCTG
>JALEGM010000016.1 GCA_022763145.1 Aquisalinus sp.
CCGCCACTGTAGACACAGAAGTTGAACTGATCAGTAGCCGTGTAATCGCCGAGCGCGTCACGGAAAAGCTCTCTCTTTATGAGGACGCAGAATTTAACCCCACCTTGCGCAAGCCAACAGGTATCCGCGGTTTCATCAAGAACCTGTTCCCGTCGCAAGTGACCGAACCCCTGGATGCTGCCGCCGAGCAGCGTATCGCACGCGAAAAGACGGTTGATAATGTCATGTCCAATCTGTCTGTTGAGCGTGCCGGCCTGACATATCTCATTGCTATCCGTTTCGAGAGCGAAGACCAGCAGAAAGCTGCCGCCGTTGCCAACGCCTTTGCCGAGCAATATCTGGTGCGTCAATTGGATGCCAAGTTTGAGTATATCCGTCGCTCCCGGAGTCACTTGAGTGAGCGCACAGAAGAACTACAGGAAGATGTCCGCATCGCTGAAGCTGCAGTTGAGCAATACCGGGAAGAAAATGGCTTGTTTGAGTCGCAAGGGGCGACACTGACGGAACAGCAGATATCAGATATCAACAGCCAGTTGATCACGCAGCGCGCAGCTCTTGCGGAGCGTCGTGCGCGGCTTTCATCCGTAACGAGCCAGCTTGATAACGGAGTTGGTGCCGATTCGATTTCTGAGGTGTTGAACTCGCCTGTCATCGGACAATTGCGCGCGCAGCAGTCCGAACTGGCGCGGCGCAAGTCAGAGCTGGCGATCAAGTATGGTGAGCGTCACCCTGAGATCCTTAAAGTCAATCGTGAGGAAGAAGACCTCCTTGCGCAGATCGACACCGAGATTTCTCGTATTGTCACGAGTCTTGAAAACGAAGTGAATGTTGCGCGTAACCGTGTGATTTCATTGGAATCAAGCCTTGCGGGCAAGCGCGGAGAATTAGCTGATAACAACCGTGCCCTTGTGCGTCTGCGCGAACTGGAGCGTCAGGCTGAGGCAAGCCGCACCATCTATGAGAGCTTCCTGGATGCTTTCAAGGAAAGCAATGAGCAGGAAGCGTTGACAGAAAGTGATGCCGAGATTGTCTCTGCGGCTGTTATCCCGACAAGTCCGGCTTTCCCGAACAAGATTTTGAACATCCTGCTCGGCCTGGTGTTGGGTGCTGGCATTGGTGCTATGCTGGTGACGCTGGCAGAAATTTTCGATAATGGTTTGCGTACAGCTGATGATATTGAGCGTATGCTTTCCTTGCCGCTTGTGACGGCGATCCCGACTCTGTCACCGGGGCTTCTGTCCAGCAGTGGGGCGAAGGTCGTGCCACAGGATTATCTGGTGGACAAACCACTTTCCAGTTTTGCGGAGGCTTATCGCACGATACGCAGTTCCGTCCTGCTGGAGACAGGCTCTCGCACGAAGCCCAAGGTGCTGGCGCTGACATCGGCGTTGTCCGGTGAGGGCAAGACCGCTTCTGCACTTTGTCTTGGTCGCATCTGTGCGATGTCAGGCGACAAAGTTATTGTTATCGACTGTGATGCACGCCGACGCATTCTGTCCGACACAGTACCGGAAGCGACGAAAGGTCTGATGGAAGTACTGACGGGAACGGCCCAGTTGAAAGATGCCGTGCGCAAGGACAGCAAGACTAACCTGCATATCTTGCCGATTGCGGGTGCCCAGCAGGATGTAGTTGACGTCTTTGGCTCGAATGCTTTTGACTCTCTCATCAGTAAGCTGAAGACAAAGTATGATCTTATCATTCTGGATACGGCACCTGTGACGGCCGTAGCGGATACGCGAACCATTATCAATTCAGCGGACAGTACGCTTCTGATTGTCAAATGGCGGTCAACGTCCTCCAAGATTGCACGCTCGGCGGCGTCAATCCTGTCCAAGCTGCCAACGCCAGTTCACGGTGCGATATTGACTCAGGTCGATGCTAAAACACAGACTCAGTATGGCTATGAGGGTAGCTCTGCTTACTACAGCGAGCACGGAAAGTATTATCATAATTGACGGGTAAGCAGGATTAACCGAATTTAGCTTTCGCCCAATTATAGATTTCAATATCCGCCTGGCAAAGATTCTCTATCTCTTCGCAATGCAGTGACAGACCGTCGTCAGTCTGCGGTGTGTTGCTATTCGTTCTATTGTCATGGCCCGGTTGGAAAGTCTTGCCCGTTAGGCTGCTGACTTTTTCCGAAAACCCGGCAAGCCGATCGAGAAAGCCGACAACGTGAAATCTCTCAAGTTGCTGCTTGCTGAGGGCAATCGCTTCATCCGTCGAGAAGTCAGCCTCCATTGGTAGGCCTGAAAAATACTTTCCATAGAGATTACCCATCACTTTCGCGCGCGGCGTCTTCAGAAATGCCTCCACAGGCATCTCTATGCGACCATGGCCGCTTTGTTCGGTCTGATTGTATCTCAGATGTGAGTAGAACCGCTCAACGGGATCGCGTAGAACCGTGATGAAGTCATGACTGTCCGCAGCGGCCTTTATCGTGTGCGGGCCAAGTGGTGCGTGGCCGGTGATGCATTTGTACCCGGTCGCCAAAGCATAATGCAGCAGATGTCGCCGCAATTCACTTGCCTGACCCAGCCTTGCATGTTGCTCATCTTCTCCATACAGGCGGCTGGCGCTGAAACTGGTTTCCGGGTCAACCATATAACGGGAGAGCCGATAGTGTCGGCGCAGGGCCTTTTCGACAGACGTGCCAGCGCATTTGGGCACATGCACGAAAACGATGCCCCGCGCATGAACCCGGTCTGCGAGCTGCCGCGGGGGCAGGCCGTTTTTCAGATCAACAAGTGTGCTGCGAGCCAGTCCCATGGCGCTGCCTGCCTCTGTGATATCTGACCCCAGCTTTCTGCGTTTAGGTTAATTTTTTCTGCATGATTTCTGCCCTAAAATGGCCGTGTGGCGATGCCACGTCCGGATCAGATTTATGCCAGTGCCACTGCCAAATATCCTGAGGAAATTACTCCAGCAGAAAAGCCTGATGGAAACCGTCGGTAATGCTTCGGTGCTGGTGCTGACACGCTTTGGCGGTGCGGTGGCGAATTTCATCTTTACCCTGTTGCTGGCCCAGTATCTGGCCCCATCGCAAGTGGGTTTTGTGATGACAGCACTGTCCCTCGGGGCGCTGGCATCCCTGTTCACGACCCTGAATATGGAGAACGGTGCGGTGCGCCATCTCCTGCAACCGCTCGAAAAGGGCAATATGGCGGAAGCTGCCGGGTTCATGGCCTATGGCTGGCGTGTACTGCGCATTGCGACCCCGATTGTCATTGTCGGCCTTATCGCCTTTATGCTGCTAAGCCAGAGCCTGAAAAACGAGTTGACCCGGCAAGAATTCTGGGCGGTCTTTTTCCTAGCTATTTCTGTGCCCATGCTGGCGATGCTGCGGCTTGGCACCCGCTGGGCTCATGCTTTGTCTAAGATCAAGCGTAGTATGTTGTCCTGGGCTCTATTCCGCCCCTTGATCTTGTGTCTCGCCGTCGGTGCTGCTGCACTTTTCTTCGGTGGTTTGCGCGTCGATATCGTTCTCCTGGCCAATGCTGTCGCCTGTTTGGTCGCGCTGGTTATCCAGCATTTTTTACTACGCAGCGCCTTTGCTTTCACCAAAGACGCGGAGCCCGATACGAGCCGTTCTCGCGAGTGGATGTCGACGGGCCTATACCTCTCTGTCACCATTCTGCTGATAGATTATTTCCAGAATGTGGTCATCGTGACATCCGCGTTGGGCTTGTCAGATGGAGATGTGGCGCGCCTCGCCGTCGCGTTGCGGTTCATCGGTTTTCTCCGTATGGGGCTTATGGCAGTGAATATGGCCGTCAGTCCGCGCGTCTCAAAAGCAATCAGCGCCGAGCGGATAAGTGATGCGCAACATCTTCTCTCCCAGTCAACGCATCTGAAATTCTGGCCAACGGTGATTGTCACAGCATTGGTCTGGTGGCTGGCGCCGTTTTTGGTCGGTCTGTTTGGTGAGGAGTACGAAGCTGCAGCCTGGCCGCTGCGCCTGTTCGCATTGTTGCCATTGGTAGCAGTATTCTTTGGCCCCTCCATCATGGTACTGAACGTGACAGGGCGTCAGCAGGATATATTCAGGCTTTCTGCGGTCAGTCTCGGCCTTTTGGTGGTTTCTGTGCCCGTGGCAGGAATTTCACTAGGACTAAACGGTGCAGCAGCTGCAGCTGTCCTTTCAGTGTTTGTCTGGGAGTGGGCGCTGTTTGATCGCACAAAGCGTGATACCGGCATCGACGCATCGATCATGGGCGCGATGAAACTGTTGCTTCCCAAAAAGCTGACGGCAGAACCACAAGCCTAGGATCAGGAAGCCCTAGGTAGGCTGTCTGCGGCGCAAATTATTAAACAGCACCATGAACACACCTGTCCAGAAAATCATCGGGTTCATGATGAACACCGAGAATAGTTCAGACTCGGTAAAACTGCGCACCAGCAGGATCGCTGCAATCGTCAGGATAAATCCATCCTGCGCCTGCGGTGCGGTGAGCCACTGTCGGATCAGCAGCCAGTAAGCCTTGCCCATCGTAATGAGAAACAGGATCAGCCCAACAACACCCAGATGCACCATCACTTCGTAATAGGCGTTATGGAAATAGAACTGGTTATTCTCGGCCCCGAACATAGTCGAAATCCGCGTTGCCTGATTAACGCCGGGGCGCCAGAATGCCCCCGCCCCAAGGCCGATAACGGGCTTTTCTTCAATCAGCTGGTTGCCAACTTCCCAGATCTGCGTACGGCCTGTCAGGGTTGTATCCTTGTCAAGTCGCTCCAGAAGTGCCGTATAGGGATCGACTTTATAGATATTGGCAACAGCCAAACCTGCCAGGCCTACAAAAATTATACTGCCTGAGATGAGCAGGGGCCTTAATCCCGGCACGCGTCCGGCCAGTGGCCAGATACCGCCCAGAAGTGCCGTCAGCAAACCGCCAGCGAAGAGCAATACCAAGGCGGTAGCTGAGTTACTGCCAAGTAGTAGATAAAGTGCTGGCAGCATCATCACAGGGGCAGCCAATCGCCAGATTGGCGCATAGCGCCTGTCGAGCAGGATTGCGATTGCTGCAATAATCAGGATTAGCATCCGAAGACCAAGGACGTTCTTGTGCGGAAAGATGCCGATCATGGCGTATCCGCCATCCAAACCACCAACATAAGCGGTCTGCCCAAAGATGAGGCTGCCAATCATTAACAAGCTGCTGGCGACAAAAACGGTGACCACAAACTGACGGTAATCAAGCCGCGCCGCCGTATAGGCGCAGATCACCAGCGTGACTGCCATGAACGCTCCGAAGCGGATCGATAACATCGCAGCGTCTGACCATAAAGTGGACAAGAGGCATAAAGCGGGCAAGAGAAAGAAGAAGGCACCACGCTTCAGCAAGGGCAGAACATCACGCCAGTAGACAATCGTTGCTAGCAAAACCAGGGCTGTTGCCGGATACCGCAAAAAAGCGGCCATTGGGAATTCCAGCGGAATCACAATCAGCCAGAGGATCACCAGCAACTGGTCGATGATGGTGCCACGCCCGCGCTGCAGCGTCAGGTTCAAGACTCTACCTGTCCCGGCAGATGTGTTGAGCGTGGTATGCGGTGCATAAGTCATGTCAGACGCTCCAGTCCGCAAAAGCCATGCCGGTCAACTTACGAAATTCTGTCGCATCATCACGCAACCTGTCGGCTATCCGGTTGCGGACGGCAGTCGGAATCTCCGGCAAAGCTTGCTGCGCCTGACCGCGACTGGCAAGGGCCTTGGCGCGCCCGGCAAGGCCGCGTGGGGCCATGGAGCGCAATCGCTGCCCCAGCCCTGTATCTCGCAGTTTCAGCCACCAGTCCGGCACCCGAGCTACCTGTCCTGACGAGTTGGTCTGTACTGCATCCACGTTCATGGGTCGCGAGGGCAGATCAAGATGAGCATTCAGCCGTGCAAGGCTTTCCGCGGGGTTGCGGGTCAATTCGTCAAAATCGAGTATCAGCATCTGCCCAGCTGAAAACTGCTCAAGCCATGCAGCAAGTTGCCATGCATAACGGGATGTATTGATGATGTGTGCACCAGGCTGACTGTCCAGCAGATCATTTGGTGTCGGCATGTCCTGACCTGATAGCAGCGAATGTGTGTATTGAGAGATGGCCCGCGCCACTGGGTCACGCACGATGTATATCAGCCGTGCATCCGGGTTAGCCGCGCGAACCTGCTCCGGTACGCCCATAAATACGTCGCGCTTGCTGTAATTCGGAGAGATTTCACCACAGCGATCAGCCGCCAGATCAAAAAAACGGGCATAGCTCGTCTCAGCTGATGGTTTCTCGTGCACAAAAAAGTCGGTTTCCTTCATCTTCGGTAGGGAAAACTCTGTCTGCTCCGCCAACAGCTCATGCAGCAGCGTTGTTCCGGCCCGCATCGCCCCGATGACAACGAAGTCAGGTAACGGCCTGGCCGTTTCTGTGCGTTTCTCCTGTCTCAAGGTATTGTTAACCATCTTTAGCTTCCGGGCGGTGTTATCTCTTTATCGTCGCAAAAGCTGCGCCAATTCCCTTATAACATGTACACCGTAGGGTCTGAGAGACTGGTTAACATGCCAGCAAGACAAAGCTGATAAATGAACACCA
>JALEGM010000205.1 GCA_022763145.1 Aquisalinus sp.
TCACTATAACTCGTAAATCGATGGAATGGGCCGGCCGGACGCTGACCCTCGAAACAGGGCGTATTGCCCGTCAGGCCGATGGGGCCGTGCTTGCCACCTATGGCGAGACAACCGTGCTGGCGACTGTTGTCGGTCAGCGCGAACAAAAGCCGGGACAGGACTTCTTCCCGCTGACAGTTAACTATCAGGAAAAAACTTACGCTGCCGGCAAGATCCCCGGTGGCTTCTTCAAGCGCGAAGGGCGCCCAACCGAAAAAGAAACGCTGGTCTCCCGTCTGATCGACCGCCCGATCCGCCCGCTTTTTGTCTCAGGCTTCAAAAACGAAGTACAGGTAATCTGTACTGTGATGAGCCATGATATGGAAAACGACCCGGACATCGTCGCGATGGTTGCAGCTTCGGCAGCGCTGACAATCTCTGGTCTGCCATTCATGGGGCCAATTGCTGCTGCACGTGTTGGTTATTTCAATGGCGAGTACAAGATCAATCCAACGCTGGAAGAGATGGAAAGCACCGAGCTTGATCTCGTGATGGCTGGCACCAATGACGCGGTGATGATGGTTGAATCTGAAGCGAAAGAGCTTTCCGAAGACGTGATGCTCGGTGCCGTGATGGCTGGCCACAAGGCCGCACAGGATGTCATCGGACTGATCATCTCACTCGCTGAAGAAGCTGCCAAAGAGCCATGGGACTTCACGGCACCAGATTACTCAGACTTCGAAGGCCGCGTTCGCGAGCTGGCAGAAGCGGGCTTGCGTGATGCTTACGGCGAAAAAGAGAAAATGGTTCGCCAGGAGAAGATCTCGGCGACTAAAGAGAAAGTTTTCGACGCTCTTTGCAACGAAGAAGCCGACGACAGCGTTGACCGCAGCATCGTTGCCGGTCTG
Source organism: Aquisalinus sp. (assembly GCA_022763145.1). GTDB lineage: Bacteria > Pseudomonadota > Alphaproteobacteria > Caulobacterales > Parvularculaceae > Aquisalinus. Next base: position 888 of record JALEGM010000205.1, read on the forward strand.
CTGAAATCTGTTGAGAGTGACATTGTGCGTAACGGCATTCTCGACACAGGCGAGCGCATTGATGGACGTGATACGAAAACAGTGCGCCCGATCTTGTCAGAAGTGGGGGTCCTGCCGCGCACACACGGTTCATCCCTGTTCACACGCGGCGAAACACAAGCCATCGTTGTTGCAACGCTTGGCACGGCTGATGATGAGCAATTCATCGATGCACTGGAAGGAACGTATAAGGAAACCTTCCTGCTACATTATAACTTCCCGCCATACTCTGTTGGTGAGACAGGCCGCATGGGCGGTGTTGGTCGCCGCGAAGTGGGCCACGGTAAATTGGCCTGGCGTGCGGTACGGGCTGTCCTGCCGTCTGCGGAAGAATTCCCTTATGTGTTGCGGCTGGTTTCTGAAATCACAGAGTCCAACGGCTCATCTTCAATGGCCACTGTTTGTGGCTCTTCCCTTGCCCTGATGGATGCGGGTGTGCCAATTAAACGCGCTGTTGCCGGTATCGCCATGGGCCTAATTCTGGAAGGAGAACGCTTCGCCGTTCTCTCTGATATTCTTGGGGACGAGGATCACCTTGGTGACATGGACTTCAAGGTTGCGGGTACAGATGCTGGTGTTACGTCGCTGCAGATGGACATCAAGATTGCAGGGATCACTGAGGAAATCATGAAAACTGCTTTGGCGCAGGCACATGATGGCCGCAAACACATCCTTGGTGAAATGGGTAAAGCAATCACCGATTCCCGTACGGAAGTTGGCGAGTTTGCACCGCGCATTGAAACAATGCAGATTGCAACGGACAAAATTCGCGAAGTCATTGGCACAGGCGGCAAGGTGATCCGTGAGATCGTCGAACTGTCCGGCGCCAAGGTGAACATCGACGATGAAGGCGTCATCAAGATCGCCTCCAGCGACAAGGCCAGCATCGATGACGCGATTGCCCGGATCAAGGCGATTGTTGATGAACCGGAAGTTGGCGAGATTTACAAAGGCAAGGTTGTAAAAACCATGGACTTTGGTGCTTTCGTGAATTTCTTCGGCTCCCGTGATGGCCTGGTACACATCTCTCAACTTAAAACTGAACGCGTCAAACAGACGACCGATGTCGTCAAGGAAGGCGATGAAGTGTTCGTCAAACTGCTTGGATTTGATGATCGCGGAAAGGTGCGCCTGTCCATGAAAGTCGTGGATCAGGAGACAGGCAAAGAGATTGTCGAAGAAGAAAAAAGCAAAGAAGAGTAAATCTCATCGTCAAATCGCATGAGAAAGGCCGCTCAAAGAGCGGCCTTTTTTCTTACCTGCGACAGATAAAACCTTAATGCCGGTGCAACTTTTGTGTGTTAGCCTTTTCTCTTAGGAGTTTGAGAAATGGTCCTCGCGCGCCGCGCCGTTCCTGACGTGCACACCGCATTTGAAGAAATACTGCACACGGCCAGTCATGGCCTAGGCATTCTTCTCGCCATTCTGGCACTGATCTTTCTGGTTGCGAAAGCTGCCGTCAGCGGCGGTGCTGCAGAAATAACAGCAGTTTCAATTTTCGCGGTCAGCGCACTTATTCTTTACGCCAGCTCAACGCTGTATCATGGCGCCTTCCGCTCTCGGTTCCAGCCATTTCTGGAAACGATCGACCATTCTGCCATCTATCTTAAAATTGCTGGCAGTTACACGCCTTTTGCATTGCTAGTTCTATCGCCTGTATCAGGCACGATTATTCTGGTAACTGTTTGGGTACTGGCGATTGCGGGCATAACGCTGAAATTCCTGGCGCGCTATCTATCCAATCCCAGAAAATACGAAGCTCTTTCCCTTGCCGGCTATCTTGGTATGGGTTGGCTCGGCATCTTTGTCATTGGAGAGTTGTGGGCAAAACTGCCAACACCAGGTTTTGCCTGGCTACTTGCAGGTGGCCTGTGCTTCACGATCGGCGCTCTGTTCTTCGCCTGGAAGTCCAGAGCTTTTACACATACAATTTTTCACGTCTTCGTACTGGCGGGCAGCATCTGCCACTTTGTCAGCATTTACGGATATGTTCTGTAAAAGAACGTTCTTGCCTTTTGCACTCACGTGATTGCAGCAAAGCAACTCTCGCCATGCATCGACAAGCTCAGCATGAGGATTACATCTACAAACTAACAGATCGTATTGAGGCAGAAATAGCATAATCTACTACGTTTTCGAAAAAGTTTCCGCCCTCCCCTGGCCACCAAAAGATTACGCCTATGCGTCTAACCTGAGCGATTTGCAGGCCGCAGCAACAGTACAGTCCTGACCTGAGCCTGAATGCATGCTGCTCTGCCCTCCCAAAATGACACCGTTTGCAATCAGCCAGCGCCAATATTGGATCAGCTAAGTTCTTCCACATCCATCTGCCAGTAAATTTGCGACCAATTATTCTAGCCGCCTGTCACCGCACAGGGGATAACCACCAAAATGTCAAAGAGCCGCCACTGCTGCCTGAGTACTCAGCTAAATCGACACCAGTGACCTTGCGAGAAGACGTTTTCATCTCCGCATAAGAACATATATAGAACAAAATAAGAAAAAGTCAATTCATATTTGGAGATTCTTCGATGAATGGCGGTCCTGCTTCTGTGCCGTGACACTTTGCGCACGTGTGACCTTAAAGCACAGGCTTGCGGGAGCGGCTTTTTTGCCGGTTACCTGACTGTCTGATCTTTTCTGCACGCGCCTGATGGCCCGCAACGCCATCTATTATTGGTCCTTTATTCGAACTACCCGCAGAGAGACTGCTCAGGCGGCTGGCGAGCGTATGAACAGAGGCAATCACATAAAGCAGGAACCCAAGTGCGAACAATGCGGCAAGACCTATAAGCAGACCACCATTATTGCTCAAATCTTCGCTCAACTGGCTGAGAACTTCAGCTTCCGACATGCTAACCCCACTTCATACCATCACATTATGGATCGATCCACATAGCCCAGAGATGCCAAAACGATTCTAACATCGCAAGACAAAAGTGCATAA
>JALEGM010000017.1 GCA_022763145.1 Aquisalinus sp.
AAAACCTGTGGTACCGGAGGTGTATTGTATTTGCGCAATATCTCTTGGCGTTACTTCAGGCAGTGTTGCGCCAGCACCTTCATACATAGCTGCTTCGTCATCAAGCAGGATACGGTGCTTGATCGCCGGAACCTCATCGCAAACTTCATCTGCGATTTTCTTCATTGGGTTCCCCCGGAAATCATTTACGAGATAAATCGCTTGTGCCCGAGACTGTTCGAGTACGTATTTCAGTTCACGAGCTTGATATGATGGGTTCACAGTGACAAGCGTCACGCCAGCGAAACCTGCCGCAAACTCCAGTAGCACCCATTCAGGGCAGTTGGGTGCCCACACAGCAATCCTTGCCCCTTTGTCATGACGAGAAGCCAAAGCTCCAGCCAACTTTCTGCTATCTTCCAATAGTGCAGGATAAGTCCATGTGCGACCAATGTTTCCTTCAAAGTCCAACTCTTTCAAGGCGATCTTATCGGGATACTTTCCCGCCATCTTTTCCAGCAGCCCGCCTACTGTCACTTCTTCGATGTTACCGTCCGATACTGCCGGAAACAGGGATTGCGTCAGTTCAACTTTATACATCTTTCCTCACCTCATGTTTTGGTCAGAAGTAGCACGAACAGGAAGCGTCAGACAATGGTACGGGAATTTCGGAAAACTGTGGAGAAAGCCAAACAATCACTTCACTGTCAAGATTGTATCGGCATACCGAACATCCCATACTACGAACATGTCAGATGATTATTCATATAAGCCGCGTCATGGCTTCGATATCAGGGTAAAACCGTCACGCGGCGGGCGTACAGCTGCGAAGAGTTGGGCAAAGAAAGAAGTGCGCCAGTGCGATGCGCCGGACTGCACCAACGCAGCGGAATCACGCGCGCCCAAATCACCCCAGCAGTTGAACGAATATTTCTGGTTTTGTCCAACACATGCCCGGGAGCACAACAAGAACTGGAACTTCTTTGCCAGCATGTCAGATGAAGAAGCCAAGGCTTTTCGAGAGTCACAACGCTACGGCGGACGCCCAACCTGGCAGATGTCGAAAAACGCGCGCGCAAGCGCTGCGGCTCGTGCAGGCGTAGATGGACAGGCAAATATTGATGACAGCATTGGCGTTTTTGCCCAAAGCCCACAAGCAAAGCCTGGCATGGAAGGCGCATTTCGCGAGGGGCGTAAACTCACTAAACTTCAAGTTCAGGCCTTCAAAACCTTTAACTTGCCGACGAATGCGCCCGAAGGGGATATCCGCAAACGCTATGCGGAATTGGTCAAACGCTTCCACCCGGACTCCAATGCCGGAGATCGTGGTGCCGAAGAACAGCTACAGGAAGTTATCAAAGCGCACCAGATTTTGAAGAAGGCTGGCTACTGCTAGGATTTCTCCTAAATACATGTGCAACAGCTTCTTGCCACCCAAATACAATTCAGGGAATGTCCGCCCAACAGGACCGGAGTGATTCTAGATGACTAATCTGACAAGTGACGCGCATTTCCAGGAAGCGCCAGACACAGAAGTGTCAGCAAAAGATGTTTTCGGAGTTGCGGTTGATCTGAAGGTACCTGCTTTCTCGGAAGCAAATGAATATGTACCACCTGTAGACTCTACCTACCGCTTCGATCCTGAAACCACTCTCGCAATACTTGCTGGCTTTACCCATAATCGCCGGGTTATGGTGCAAGGCTACCATGGAACAGGTAAGTCTACTCACATTGAGCAAGTAGCTGCGCGCCTGAAATGGCCCTGCATCCGGGTCAATCTCGATAGCCATGTCAGTCGAATTGACCTCATCGGGAAGGATGCGATTGTCATCGAAGATGGCAAGCAAATCACCTCCTTCAAAGAAGGTATGCTACCATGGGCATTTCAGCGTCCGGTCGCCCTTGTTTTTGACGAATATGATGCCGGACGCCCGGACGTGATGTTTGTGATACAACGGGTACTCGAAGCTGAAGGCCGCCTTACTCTTCTCGACCAGAACCGTGTGCTGACACCGAATCCGTATTTCCGCCTGTTTGCAACAACCAATACCATCGGTCTGGGGGACACGACAGGACTTTACCACGGCACGCAACAGCTTAATCAGGGACAGATGGATCGTTGGTCAATTGTCACAACACTGAACTACCTGCATCATGATGAAGAGGTAGCCATCGTACTCGCCAAACTGCCCTCATATGATCATGAAGATGGCTTGAAGAAGCTGGATGCCATGGTCAAAGTTGCGGATATGACGCGCAATGCCTTTATGAATGGTGATATAGCAACTGTTATGAGCCCTCGTACGGTCATCACATGGGCACAAAATGCCGAAATTTTCCAGAATGTCGGTCACGCCTTCCGAGTCACTTTCCTGAATAAATGTGATGAACTGGAGCGCCCGACAGTGGCTGAGTTCTATCAGCGTGCCTTCGGCGAAGACTTACCGGAAGCGGCTCATTTGCTGGAGATTGCTTAATTAGCTTCAGCTAGTTGTACCAGCAATCCAGGCGAAGAGCATAATAATCAGCAAGGCGCCAATAAACGCAAAACCAAGCAGATCTAGCCCTTTGCCTTCTGGCATAGGCTCTTTCTTCTTTCCGGCAACTTGTGTGCCAGCGATTATGTGTAGGCGTTTCTGTTCAGGGGTCATGGTGACCTCCCTTCAATCATCATGATTGCATACAGCAAATATGAGACTTTTTCAGGGCATCCACAATAAATCATTCATTGTATTTGATGAATTCCACGTCGCAGTTTAGATGTGATCTTCAACCGTTTTAGGAAATAAACGTGCCACCTCCCCTGCTTACCCTACAGGATATACATCTAACTTTTGGCGGTACACCGCTACTGACTGGTGCAAACCTTACTGTACATGAAAAAGATCGTTTGTGTCTTGTTGGCCGCAATGGATCCGGCAAATCAACACTGATGAAAATTGCCGCTGGCCTGGTGGAAGCTGATAAAGGAGAGATTATAAGTCGCCCGGACGTCACCGTCAGATATCTTGAGCAAGACCCGGACTTCACCAAAATAGAAACAGTTAGAGCGTATGCAGAGGAAGGATTAGCCCCCGGTGATGATACACATAACATTACACTCTTGCTTGAGCAGATTGGCTTGACCGGCGACGAAACTCCATCGCAACTATCTGGCGGAGAAGCGCGCAGGGCTGCGCTTGTGAGAGCGCTCGCACCACAGCCAGATATCCTGCTGCTAGATGAACCAACCAACCACCTCGACCTTCCTACGATCGAATGGCTTGAAAAGGCTCTGGGGCGCTCGTCATCCGCACTTGTTCTGATAAGTCATGACCGCAGGTTTCTGGAAAACATGACGCGCAAAACGATCTGGCTCGATCGAGGTCAAACCAGAGATCTTAATGACGGCTTTGCCGGTTTTGAGAACTGGCGTGATACTGTCCTGGAACAGGAAGAGCTTGAACAGCACAAACTGGATCGCAAGATCGTTCGAGAAGAACACTGGATAACTTATGGTGTGACAGCTCGTCGCAAGAGAAATGTCAGACGACTGAAAGAACTAGACGCCTTGCGCCAGACCCGCAAGGAAGCGACTCGCCTCCCCGGCAAGGCAAAACTGGAGGCCTTTGACAGTGGCCAGTCCGGCAAGCTTGTGATCGAGGCGACAGGTTTAAGCAAAGCCTACGATAACAAGAAACTTATCGAGAATTTCAGCCTGCGCCTGAACCGAGGTGATCGTGTCGGCATCACTGGCCCAAATGGTTCCGGCAAGACAACTCTTCTGAACTTACTCTTAGGGCAAGCGCAACCGGACCAGGGGAGCGTACGGATAGGAACCAATCTCGATATTCTTACCCTTGATCAGAAGCGCGCGACTCTGAAACCTGACACTCGTCTTGTAGACGCCGTCACTGGTGGTCGTGGTGACTCTATTTCCGTTGGCGGACAGATGCGTAATGCCATGAGCTATCTGAAAGATTTTCTTTTCCTGCCCGAACAGGCGCGCTCACCTATCAGGGCTCTATCAGGGGGCGAAAAAGGCAGACTGGCTTTGGCGATCGCGTTTGCCAGCCCATCGAACTTGTTGGTTTTGGACGAGCCCACAAATGACCTTGACCTTGAAACACTTGATCTGGTTCAGGAGATGCTCAGTGCCTATCAGGGCACTGTCATGCTCGTCAGCCATGACAGAGACTTTCTCGACCGGACTGTTACCAGTACTTTAACGCCGGAAGGCGGTGGCGTTTGGCGGGAATATCCCGGCGGCTACAGTGATATGAAAAATCAGCAGGCACCGCTTACACTCAAGGAAAAAAGATCTTTTTCCCCTCCTCCCTCCCGAGAGGTAAAGGCACAGCCCAAAACAGCGATTGCAAAACTTTCCTACAAGGAAAAATACGCCCTTGATACGCTACCCGGAGAAATCGACACCCTGCAGCAGCTGATACGTGACTGCCAGCGGGACATAGCGAATCCTGATCTATTCTCACAGAGTCCGGAAAAGTTTAATAAAATTGCCGCTCGTCTCAGTAAGGCTGAGAGAGACCTCTCAGACAAAGAAGAATTATGGCTCGAATTGGAACTGAAGCGTGAAAGCCTCGAAGGGTAATACTTTAGAAACCAACTTATCTTTCTGAAGCATCAGATTACACCGCACTTAAACGCAGGATTAACCAGAAACGCTTAAGGTGGAGAGCTATGTAGTCTCCGTCTGGTGGGTTTGAACAATTTTGCGCGCTTTGAAATCCATTTGGCCCGAACGGTCGCCCTCTGCCAAACTTCAGGCTGTTGAAGTGTTCAAGGGCATGTCGCCCATGCTTTTTGCCTGCATGGGAGCAACAGCCGTACTTGGTTTGCCAGGTGTCATACTGGCCGGACAACCTCTAGCGACAATACCCCTGTTACTCATCGGTATTTTTTCGTTCATTCGCTACCTCTATTGGCGCAAGGCGGACGTAAATAGTTTCAGTGTTGCCGAGCTGGATAAGGCACTTTCTTTCGTGCCACTTTCGGCCGCTTTCTGCGGACCGATTTTTTCGGCCATGGCATTGTTCATTATGTCGACGATGCCAACAGAAGCCATGTTTATCATTGCTGGCTGGATGACCATGATGGCGTGCATCAGCAGTATCAGTATGTGTGCAACGCCATTCACTGCCAAAATAATAATGGTCACATTGATGCTGCCTTCAAATGTGATGATGGTTCTGCAGAACGACTATCGTCTCCAGGCTTTTGGGGCTGTCATGATCCTGAGCAGCCTGCTCGTCATCGGCTGTTTCTCAACTGTTATGCGCGTGGTGACACAGATCAAGGAACAGGCATTGCAAAATGCAGAGCGTAGCCGCGATCTGGCCAAGGCGATGCAGAACTATTTTGATATGTCTGATGACATTGTCTGGGAAACTGATCGTGATCTAAACTTCACATTCATTTCTGACGCGATTGAAGCTTTCTCTGGCCAACCCGCCCATAAGTTTTTGAACAGATCTCCTATTAGTCTGCTGAACAAGCAAGACCAGGAAACGCGAGGAAATATCAAAAAGTTTGAAGAGGCTGTGGCAAGCGCCAGCCCTTTTCACCATCTCGTCGTTAATGTCATAACGAGAGATGGGGGCAATTATTATGCGGATATATCTGGCGCGCCCGTCTTGGATGAAACCGGAGAGATAACAGGATATCGCGGCGTGATGACCAATATCACACGCCTTATGCACCAGCGAAACGATATCATTCGCACCAAAGAAAAGTTTCGTGACTTCGCTGAACTAGCGGCAGAGTGCCTTTGGGAAACAGACGCTGATCACCGATACACCTATATCTCGGATGTCATAGAAAACTGGACAGGCCAAAAAGCAGATGACCTTCTGGGAAAAAAGCGAGGGGATGTGCTGGAAAATGCAACCCCCGAAACAAGCCATACGGACTGGGCTTCGCATATAGAAGATCTGGAACAGAAGAAACCATTCCAGAACTTTATTGTCCGTACACATAGTAATGATATCCTTAGCACTAGTGGCAAACCAAAATTTGACGCTAATGGTGTATTTATCGGATATCGTGGTTACACCAAAGAAATCACACGTGAACATACTGCGCGCCTCGAGGCAAATGCAGCCCAAGCCGAATTGCAACGCGCCAATCTGGAACTCGAAAAACGCATCAAGGGGCGCACGCTCGATCTTCAACGACAGACCGATCTACTTCAGGAAATTTTCGACACAATGGGTGAAAGCCTGGTTGTTCTTGATCAGAACTACAACATAGAAATGATCAATGAGAAGGAAGAAGTACCATTGCCGCCCGGACAATGGCGTATAGGTGCAAATGCTATAGATCTATACGACAATGCAGCCAGCGTGGAATTGCCGGATTCAGGCAATGCGTGCAGCAACGAAGAACAGAACCGCAGGCTGATCGAAAACCTCAGAAGCAGAAAAGCATTTCGTGTAAAACGCCTTGATGTATCAGGGCAACATATCAGCGAAGTCTTCTACCCTCGAACTGATGGCGGTTATGTCATTCTTTATTCAGATGTTACACGCGATATGCGCCGCGAGGAAGAGTTGCGTGGGCTGTCTCGCGACTTGCGCAAATCTCGCGATCTTGCAGAAGATGCCAATAGAGCGAAATCAGAATTTCTAGCCAATATGAGCCATGAAATTCGCACGCCAATGAATGGCGTTCTTGGCATGGCTGAACTACTGATCAAGTCAGGCCTCACTGATCGACAGCATGAAATGGCCCAAGTCATCATGCGCTCTGGCGACAGCCTCTTGACAATCATCAATGACATTCTTGACTTTTCCAAGCTCGAAGCTGGGAAAATGGCAATTGGTTCCGACCCCTTTGATATGCGCGCAGCCATAGAAGATGTGGCAAGCCTTGTCTCACCTCATGTGCAGGAAAAGGGTCTTGAACTGATGATACGGTATCAGCCCGACTTGCCACAGGACTTCATGGGCGATGTGGGACGTTTACGCCAGGTCATCACCAACCTTGTCGGCAATGCAGTTAAATTCACTGAGTCCGGACATATCCTGGTTGATGTTTCTGGTAGTGCCGAGGAAAGTCATGCGAATTTATGTATCTCGGTAGAAGATACAGGATGCGGTATTCCACAGGAAAAGCTCGACAAGATTTTCAACAAGTTCGAGCAGGTAGACGGCTCGAACTCAAGAAAATTCGAGGGTACAGGGCTTGGGCTTAGTATTTCACGCAAGATCATCGAACTGATGGGTGGCACAATCTCCGTACGCAGCGATCTTGATAGCGGTTCAACATTCTTCTTCAATGTTCGCCTGCCGATTGATTCACAAAAATCCCAACACTCCGGCATTGTAAAGCCTGTGCTGAGCGGCACACGCGTACTGGTCGCTGACGACAATAGTGTGAACAGAACCATTCTGCAGGAACAACTTCGCAGTTGGTCGCTCATCCCTGTTTTGACAGCCGATGGATTTGATGCACTGGATAAGCTTGAGCAAGCCAAAAAAGATGGGCAGCCATTCGGTCTCGCCATACTCGATTTCCAGATGCCTGATATGGATGGTGCAGAACTCGCTAGAAAAATCAGAGAGAATTATACGCCAGATGATCTGCCAATGATCCTGCTTTCATCCGCTGGGCAGACAAGCGACCAGAACCTCCAGCAAGAACTTGGCCTCGCTGGCTATCTTGTAAAGCCCGCCCGATCATCCCACCTTCTTGACACAATCATTTGTGCTTTACACAGCAACACAGTACGCGGTCTTCAGGAGGCAAACGCCAAGTTGAAGCGGGAAGCACCTGAAGAAATCAACTCAAATTCAGTCTTAAATGTTGATCGACATATTCTCGTGGCAGAGGACAATACTGTAAACCAGATGGTTTTGCGCTCCATGCTTGAGCCCCTGCACTGCGCAGTCGACATCGCAGACAATGGTCAGATTGCGTTGGACAAACTAAAACAGAATGCATACGATCTTGTGCTGATGGATGTCTCCATGCCGGTCATGGACGGACTTCAGGCTACGGCAGAGATCGTCAGAATGCGTTCCGAAGGTATGCCGTACGTACCTGTGATCGGTGTGACCGCACATGCTATGAAAGAGGATGAAGAGAAGTGTCTCGCAGCTGGCATGGATGGATATATGCCCAAACCAATCAAACAGGATAAGTTGCTTGCTGTTGTGACGAAGTGGATCGACGAGCGCAAACAGGACAATGACCTTGCAGAAACGGCCTAGAGCATCTCGGTTGCTCTCTTCGTTGTTAGCTGACTGATAGAATTATCACCTAAGCGGTAACACATTTAGATTATTACCCGCACGCATGAATGTGCATATATATCATAATTTTCATGCATTTAGCAGTAAGGGCGGGCAGCAGCTAGCCAATTTCCACTGTATCAGACATGGTCGCTGGATGTGTTATTTTAAGAATTGATCCCTAAATCAGTGATACAATTGACATAATTCAGGTTCAAACTGGTATTCGCCATGTTCAGCAAAATCCCAAGTTCGGTTAGAACATCACTTATTCTGACACTCATCGTCGTGTTATATTTCGTCGGCAGTAACCTCTTCAGGCCTGTGCCGGAAACAGCAAAC
>JALEGM010000206.1 GCA_022763145.1 Aquisalinus sp.
AAGCATAATGCGATCTACCGATTGACGGGCCAAATCTTGCTCGGCTCTGAGTACGTAATCCATCAGGCGCTCAACGATAACAGGATTGTAATCCTCATTTTCGTAAACATTACGGGCAAGTGCGTTGCCCAGAGCTTCCCGATCCTCTTCGTCCAGAGCGTTACCGTACGCTCTTACCCGTCCATAAAATGCCTCCGCAAGCCCGCGAACTTTCTTCCCAACTGTAAGGTCACCTGCCCCCATTTCACGCAGGGAATGGTCCATATTACGAAACATTACGTTGAAGAGCTTTTGCGAGAAACGCTCGCGCGCTCTTGCATCGTCTTTCAGACGGCGCAAGGCTAAAAACATGTGCAGCGTTATAAGGTCGAAACGCCCTTCCTTGGTATCCGGCACCTCAAGGTCCAGATAAAACACCTCACACCGCGCCTGCTCTACGATATCTGAATAGAGGTCGCTTGCGGCTTCCTGAACTTCATCCGGCTTGAAAAGCGATAAAATCATATAAAAATATACCCGTTCATGGCGTATCTGTAACAGTCTCATCATGTAAGCGGCTTGGCAAAGCGCCGCTACATACTATACATAGAAAACTCACTGCTTTGAGACAGGGTTGATTATGTTACGTGTGATTGTTCTTATTACCGTTGTTGTTGCACTCGCAGCTTGTGTATCCACTCGTGCCCGCCACGGATACATTATTGAACGTGGTGAGAATGAACTAACTGCAGAGGCTGGTGTTGATACTAAAACCAGTGTGCTGGCGCGATATGGCGAACCTTCTATCGTACCCTCACTTAATGACAACACCTGGTACTACATCTCTTCAACCAGCAATGCACGCGCTTACTATCAGACACAGACGACAACCCGCACGGTTGTAGCTTTTAACTTTGATACCGATGGTAAGGTTACTGAGGTCAATGAATATAACCTGAAAGACGGCATGCAGATCGAACTTGTAGATCGTGAGACACCAACACGCGGCAAGGAACTCTCAATTCTTGAACAGCTAGTTGGCAACGTTGGTCAGTTGCCAACGACAGGTGAAGGCCAAGGTCCAGGTGGCCCTTAAGGGCGGAAGTGATTATATCCGGCTCTCACTACCTTTATTAAACTACCATCAGAAGACATAAACTTCACTCTACCGGCTGGTTTATCAGTGCAGGTGCCGATTTTTGTAACGGCAACATTGGTCAATTGAGCCCGCTCTATAAACTCTGGCGTATCAGACGGTTTGACCGCACATAGTATCTCATAATCGTCACCACCAGTCGCTAGTCTCACCAACGCATCTTGCATCTCGATTTGTTCAGCGCACCAGGACTGCGCAGCATCAGAAAGTGGTAAACTGCTCGCATCTAATGCAATCCCGACACCCGATGCTTTAGCCAAATGCCCTGCATCAGCAATTAGTCCATCAGAAACATCCAGAGCAGCTGACGCTTTTGCTGCAACGACTGTTGCAAGGGCGTGCTTAGGTTCTGGGATACGGTAGCGCCCCAGAAGATACTGCATATCTGCCTGATTCATCGATAGATCGCCGGATGCGACGGAAAGCCCCAAACTGGCATCACCAATCGTACCACTTACAAATATGTTGTCACCGGGCATTGCGCCATCTCGATGCACTATGTGTCCCGGTACAGCCTTCTTGCCAAAGATTGTCAGTGAGACAACAATCGGACCTTTTGCCGCCTGTTTTGTTGTATCTCCCCCCAGCAACGAGACCCCGAAAACCTCCTGATCCTGCGCGAGGCCTTTGGCGAATCCGGCAACCCAGCGTTCATCTGTCTCCGGCGTTAAAACAAGACCCAGCATGTAGGCGTATGGATCCACGCCTTTTGCAACAATATCAGATATGTTCACCCGCAAGGCTTTACGGGCAATAAGGTCTGGCGGGTCTTCCGGGAAAAAATGTACGCCCGAAACAAGTACATCCTTGCTGGTCACTATGTCATTGTTCAAATGGGCGACATCATCCTTCAAGCCACGACCGCCTTTTCCAGCAAGGGGCGCGAAGTATTTTGCGATCAGCCCAAATTCATCAGATGGCCCATCAACAGACATATGTCTTGCCTGTCCTAGAGCGCCTCATCCACCCGCACCTCTGACGCAGCCTTATCAAGCAAGGCATTCACAAGGTTCGCTTCATCAGCACCTTCATCGAAGAATGACGTTGCAATATCAGTATATTGATCAATGATTGTCGGAAAGGGCACATCAGCACGGCGGATCAACTCGAAGACACCACATCGGAGAATAGCACGCACGGTTGCATCAAGTCGCTTCAGGGACCACCCTTCACGAAGCAGCCTGTTGATGAAGTTATCGATCTTATGCTGCAGATCAACTGCGCCGCGAAGGATATCTTCGAAAAACTCTTCATCCGCGTGGCGCAGCATTGACCCATCCATCTCCCCACCAAGGCGATGCTCCTTATACTCACGGATAACGCCCTCAAGGCCAGTGCCAGCATGTTCCATCTGATAAAGCGCCTGAACAGCTGCAAGCCGCGCCATATTGCGTGCATCAACATCTGCACTGATTTCCGTAACGGCTTTAACCAAGACTTAACCCTACTCTGACTGACCAGCCATACGGCTGAGAAACTTCTCAAAATCCTCGACGCGCGAAAAGTTGTTATAGACGGACGCATATCGCACAAAAGCGACTTCATCCAGTTCCTGCAAACCTTGCATAACCATTTCGCCCAGAACGCTGGAACCGATTTCTGTATCCCCCATCGCTTCCAGCTTGCGGACAATAGAAGAGACCATGGTTTCAACCTTGTCCTGATCGATATCTCGCTTACGTACTGCAATGCTGATCGACCGAACCAGCTTTTCCCGATCAAAGGGAACTTTCTTGCCGGAGCTTTTCAGAATGACAAGCTCACGCAGCTGCACACGCTCGAAAGTGGTGAAGCGCGCCCCACAGTTACCACATAAACGACGGCGACGAATGGCCGCACCATCTTCCGTAGGACGAGAGTCCTTTACCTGGGTATCTTCACTGGCACAAAACGGGCAGCGCATCATGTGCCTCCTGTCTAGCGACTAATCGATCTAGCTGCCCAACGCTCAACTGTAAATCGGGAACCTGTCTGTCAGTTCCCGGACCTGAGCAAAGACAGCTTTCTCAGCTGTTTCATTATTCTCGCCATTCTCGGCAAGGCCATCGAGTACTTCAGCAATCAGGCTGCCAACAAGCCTGAACTCATCGACGCCAAAGCCACGGGTTGTACCTGCTGGCGACCCTATCCTTATACCTGATGTTATAGCCGGTTTTTCAGGATCGAACGGTACGCCATTCTTGTTACATGTAATACCGGCACGCTCGAGGCTTTCTTCTGCCATGTTGCCCTTAACCCCCTTGGGGCGCAGATCAATCAGAGCGAGATGCGTATCCGTACCGCCGGAAACTACCGCATATCCTGCGTCGACCAGAACATCCGCCATGGCCTTCGCATTGTCGATAACGGACTGCGCGTAATCTTTAAAGGCAGGCTGAAGCGCTTCTCCGAATGCAACGGCTTTCGCAGCGATAACATGCATCAGCGGACCGCCTTGCAAACCCGGGAAAAGGGCTGAACGGCACTTCTTGGCAATATTGTCGTCGTTTGTAAGAATGAGACCGCCTCTTGGGCCACGCAGTGTCTTATGAGTTGTCGTTGTCACAACGTCAGCGTGATCAAGTGGACTTGGGTAGACCCCCCCAGCGACCAGCCCAGCAAAATGAGCCATATCAACCATTAAGGTAGCACCGACACTATCGGCTACCTGACGGAAGCGCGCGAAATCAATCACTCTGGAATACGCAGAACCGCCGGCGATAATCAGCTTTGGCATGTGTTTTTGTGCAAGTTCTGCGAGCTGGTCATAATCAATTAGGTGATCATCTTGATTTACCGAATAATGAACTGCGTTGAACCATTTGCCGGACTGATTCACCTTGCTTCCATGCGTCAGGTGGCCGCCAGCCGCAAGGTCCATACCGAGGAACGTATCACCTGGTTTAAGCAAACTCATAAAGACAGCCTGATTTGCCTGACTGCCAGAATGCGGCTGAACCACTGCGTGCTTACAAGAAAAAAGCTGGGTAGCACGAGAAATGGCTAGCTCCTCGGCTTTATCGACTTCCTCACACCCTCCATAATATCGACGCCCGGGATACCCCTCCGCATATTTGTTTGTGAGAACTGAGCCCTGAGCCTCCAATACAGCACGCGATACAATGTTTTCAGACGCAATCAGCTCAATCTGCTCTTGCTGACGGCGCAACTCAAGATCGACAAACCCCGCCAAGTCAGGGTCTGCATCAGCCAGACTGGTACCGAAAAAGCGTGTTGGAGAAGTAATAGTATTCATAATGTGACTGCCAGAACTCGTATTGTTTAATGCGTCACATCCGTAAATTGCTCGCCCCTAAAGTCAACTGTCAGGGTATTACACGTGTTAAACCGTTGGTTGCGCCATAAGAACAGCCCAACTAGGGATGTCTATACTTCACAGTAAATATCTGAAATTACGGCAGAATCTGCACTAAGGCCTTGATAACTATATAACATAGCATTAAGCGAAACTTCATACAAAGTTATAGTATATCATATCATTGTATAAATTTCCGAAGCCTACATGTGAACATCCACCACATGAGGGAAAACCAGAAAGGAATAGCTAATGGCAGGCAAGAACGATGCCCATGACGTTAATGAGCTGCTCAATCTGACAACAGATATCGTCGCAGCTTACGTCAGTAACAATAAAGCCTCTGCTGAGGAGCTGTCTTCACTATTGCACAGTACATACTCGACACTGAATGCCCTAAATGCTGGCGAAGGTGGTGGCCTGACCAATAAGGAACCTGCAGTTCCCGTAAACAAATCAATCACGCCCGATTACATTATTTGTCTAGAAGACGGCAAACAGCTTAAAATGCTGAAACGCTATATTCGAACACAGTATGGTCTCTCCCCTGAAGAGTATCGCCGTCGCTGGGGTCTGCCAGCCGACTACCCTATGGTAGCCCCGAACTATGCCAAGAAGCGATCAGCCTTCGCCAAGAAAATCGGCCTAGGCAAAGCTGCGGGTGCAAAGCGCACTACCAAGAAAGTGACGCGAAAAAAGAGAAAAGCCTAAAACAAAAACGCCCCGCTAATGCGGGGCTTTTTATTGGGGATACGCCAAACTTCAGGCAGCGACACGCTTTAAGTCAAGATCTATCCAGACTTTATCCAAAGCTTGCACTAATTGTTCCATATGCTGATCAGAATGCAAGGGTGTCGGCGTGAAGCGCAAGCGCTCTGTCCCTTTTGGTACCGTCGGATAATTAATTGGCTGCACGTAAATATTATGCTCTTCCAGCAAAAGATCCGAGACTTCCTTGCAAGCAACAGGGTCGCCCACAAAGACCGGCACGATATGGCTGACTGACGGCATGACAGGAAGGCCGGCCTCACGCAGTATCGTCTTCATGCGTGCTGCACGCTCTTGGTGCTTCTCTCTCAAGTGCGACGCTTTTTTCAAAAATCTTACACTCTCTAATGCGCCTGCGACCAGAACAGGAGAAAGCGCAGTCGTGAAGATGAAGCCTGATGCGTAGGAGCGCACAGCATCTATCAGGTTGGAAGAGCCAGCTATGTAGCCTCCCATGACGCCAAAAGCCTTGCCCAAGGTGCCTTCAATAAGGTCGATGCGATCTTCCACACCATCACGCTGGGCAACACCACCGCCTTTGTGTCCATAAAGCCCAACGCCGTGAACTTCGTCTAAATAGGTGAATGCGTTATACTTGTCAGCCAGATCGCAGATAGCCTCAATCGGGGCAATGTCCCCATCCATTGAATAAACAGACTCGAAAGCAATAATCTTTGGTTTATCGGCCGGCAGGTCTTTCAGAAGGCTTTCAAGATGCTCTACGTCATTATGGCGCCAGATAAGCTTCGGGCCCTTACCACCGCGAATCCCTTGAATCATTGAAGCATGGTTCAGCTCATCCGATAGAACGATACAGTCTGGCAGGATGCGGCTGAGTGTGGATAGCGTCGCCTCATTGCCCACATATCCTGATGTAAAAAGAAGTGCGGCTTCTTTCTTATGCAGATCCGCCAATTCTTCTTCCAGCAAAACGTGGAAGTGCGTCGTACCAGCTATATTCCTGGTGCCGCCCGCTCCAACACCAACTTTGTCGATAGCTGACTTCATGCCGTTCACGACATGCTCATTCTGTCCCATGCCGAGGTAATCATTGGAACACCAGACAGTGACTTCTTTCTCGCCTTCTGGGCCATGATACGTCGCTTGCGGATAGCGACCGCGACAGCGCTCAAGGTCAGCGAAAATACGATACCGGCCTTCCGCCTTCACAGCTTTCACAGCTGAATCAAAAGCGCGTTCATAATCTACCATTTAAGGCATCCCCGAAATTGTCCTGTCAGAACTAAATGTAGTTATGCGTAAAAAAAGCCAATTCTGCAACGGCTTGGCGGACGCTTTCATCAAATAATTCAGGGATTTATAAGAATGACTCTTAGAGACGGAATCTGATCTGGTCAGCCCAGAAGCGCTCAAGACGCTCAAGCGCGACATTGGTGCCACCAATCATACCGGCGTTCACATCACCGACCTGTACAACAGAGCCAAGCTGACGGTCGAACAAGCGCACTAGCGTATCACGCACTTCGACACCCTTTTCTGTCAATGAGACACGCACAGACCTTTTATCTGTCTTGCTGCGCTCATGACGAATGTACCCAGCTTCAACCAGCTTCTTCAGATTGTATGAAACATTGCTGCCAAGGTAATGGCCTCGTGAGCGCAGTTCCCCTGCCGTCAATTCGGCATCACCGATATTATACAGCAACAGAGCCTGCACAGCGTTAATGTCAGCCTGCCCCAGACGCTCCAGCTCATCCTTGATCACATCGAGAAGTTGACGATGGAGGCGTTCAATCAAATGAAGAAGTTTCAGGTAGACCGATTTCAGGTCACCCTCATTTTCTTCACCGACTGTTCCCACCAACTGGGTGCTTACTGATGCTTCTGCTACCATTTGTTATTGCCTCTGACACAAGGTACGCTACTCACCG
>JALEGM010000207.1 GCA_022763145.1 Aquisalinus sp.
CAGCCTCATCTGCTGCAAACACAATCATGCCCCCGAGCCGAATGGAAATTGCGACAGTCATGTTGTCCTGCACAGCCGCTTCACGAAGCACATCTTCCACGAGCTGCAATCGCGCTGCATCAGGTTGCCAGTCATCATTCACGATGGGATAGACGATCTGTCCCCCCTCGCCCTGTTCATGCATAAGGGTACCCATCTCATTGACGAGCAATCCGCCATCTTCCAGTGACAAGGCCCCGGCACAAGTCAGCGCCAGATACCAGCCCATGGAGTTGCCGGTGATTGCCACAACCTCATAGCGCTCACGAATATCCAGAAAGTCCGCCACGGCGCAGGCAAAAATCAATAGTGAAGCATTATCGCCAGTCGTATGAGTCCCCATACGGAATTTCTCTGCAGCATCAAGATCGGTGACAGGTGTTTGCTGTTTTGCCTCTCTGATACGATCAACAAGCGCGAGGAAATCGGATTTAGCTGCATGATGCTGGCGCAAATAGCCAAGTTCGCTGGCGTTGTACGTGCCCCGCCCGGGACAGATCAGAACTGCTGTTTCTTTCTTCGTCATTTGCCTGTCCCCTTTGTCAGGGACCGTGCTGCTTTGACGATACTATTAACATCAGGCAGCGTAACGGTAGCGGCTTTACCAAGCGGGATGAAGCTGTCTTCAGCAGTCACGCGCGCAACTGGTCTGGCATATTTCTTCTCGATCAAAATTGCCATGAGTTGCTCGCTGAGCGAACCTGTCTCACGACATTCATCCACAATCAGCGTATGCTTGCAAGCGCGGGCTTGTTTCAGGATAGCTGCTTCATTCAAAGGGTGCAGCCAGCGCAGATCGACAACGCGCACTTTAAGATCATGCTTGTCGGTCAAAAGTTGTGCCGCCTTGCGCGACAGATAATAACCGTTGCCATAAGTAAGAATACATAAATCCGTACCACGACCATGTACGTTCGGTTCGCCGAAACCTATTGCGTCACTATTTTGTGGCGAGTCGTAAGGTGCGAGCCACGCCTTGTCGCCCTCCTCATGCAGATCTGCAGTCATATAGAGAGCAATAGGCTCCACAAAGACCACGACACGCTGTTCTTCATGCGCAAGACGAACGCTTTCGCGCAGCATTTTTGCAGCATCAGGTCCGTTCGAAGGACACGCAACGATCACGCCCGGAATATCCCTGAAAATCGTCAGGGAGTTATCATTATGGAAATGCCCGCCAAAGCCTTTCTGGTATCCCAGTCCGGCGATGCGGATCACCATGGGGTTTGTGTATTGCCCGTTGGAGAAAAAGGATAATGTCGCCGCCTCACCCCGGATTTGATCCTCGGCATTGTGAACATAAGCAAGGAACTGAATTTCCGGAATCGGCAGGAACCCATTATGCGCAGTACCAATGGCAAGCCCCAGAATGGTTTGTTCATCAAGCAATGTGTCCATCACCCGCGCCGGGCCAAATTTCTTTTGCAGACCGGTCGTCACGGAATAGACACCGCCTTTGCGCCCCACATCCTCCCCGAATACCAGCGTCTGCGGATAATCCAGCATAAGGTCAGCCAGCGCGTTATTGATATGACGTGCCATGGGTTGCGGTTTGGCGTGGGCTGTCGCTTCCTTCCCCCACATTGCCTTGCGCTGTTGCGTTGATGCCGGTTTTTGCTGCCTGGTTTGATCCTGCTCAGGGATGAGGGATTCCATCACCGCGCTGGCAGTCTCAAGTTTTGGACGCAAAAACGCTTCTTCAGCCACACGCTTCACACGCTGAGCTGTCTCATCATAAATTCGAATAATTTCTTCAGTACTTAGATGGTCATGCCGTCGTAACTCAGCAGCTGTTTGCAACAGCGGGTCCTGCGCCTCAACCGCTTCGATTTTTGCAACATCGGAATAAGAAGCTTCAATATCAGCACCGGCATGCCCCATCAGGCGAACTGTTTTCACATGCAAAAAGACGGGCTTGCGCAAGGAACGCGCATAAGTGAAAGAATTGCTGGCTGTTGCATACGTATCTGCAAGGCTCAGGCCATTGCAGGCCATGTATTTCAGGCCAGGTCGGTTCTCATAACAGGCCTTGATCCATCCTTGTGGTGTACGGACAGAAATACCGATATCATTATCTTCGCATACGAAAACGATTGGCATTGGTGCATTCTGAAACGCTGCCCAGGCCGCACTGTTGATTGCGCCCTGTGCCGTCGAGTGGTTGGCAGAAGCGTCCCCAAAAGAGCAGATAACCACCGCATCATGTGGCAACACCGCTTCCTCCAGTTGTAACTTGCGAGCAAGGGCAACAGCATGAGCCGTCCCGACTGCCTTTGGCAGGTGCGAAGCAATCGTGCTGGTCTGTGGCGGCACAAAAACATCCTTGCCGCCCAGCACTTTATGCCGCCCGCCGGATACCGGGTCATCGCTGGATGCCGCAAAGGACAGCATCATGTCATACAAAACAGAGGTGCCGCCCTTGTCCCGACGTCGCTGGGTCAGAAAAGCTGCATCCCGATAATGCAGAAAGGCCATATCACTGACCCGCGCAGCTTTTGCGATGGCCGCAGTCCCCTCATGGCCCGAGGAGCCGATGGAGTAAAATGTCCGCCCTTTCGAACGCCGCGCCATGAGATCAAGTTGGCGGCTCATGACCTGCGTTTCGTAAAGGTCGATCAGATCAGGCGCGGAAAGCCCCGCATGTTCATACGTCAGATCACTGACAGGCTCCGGCAAATCACCATTCGTGACACGCTCCCTGAACGCCTTGTCTATGGCTTCCGCACGATCAAACATGGAACCTCAATCTTCCAAAAATCCGGTCATACGCTTTTCGCCAAAAACGTAAAGCAGGCCGCAAGGCGCTGTAAACAAAAGCCAATTTCTGGTAGAGTGTGGCAATGACGCGCATGGTTTTGCCAGCAGTGCACGCCTGCTGGCAGGTTTCTGCTATCGCCGGGACAAGCCCTACATCAACGCGCTGGCAATCCAGTACGTACCGCCTGCGGCAATATAGGCCATGGCAAAAAGATAAGCGACCATGAGCCAGGTCCAACCCCAGCTGTTCATTTCACGCCGCGCCACGGCGATTGTGGAGATACATTGCGGGGCAAAAACATACCAGGCGAGGAAGGCCAGCGCTGTCGGGAATGACCAGGCACTGCGCAATACTTCTGCCAACCCTTCCATATTCTCCTCGGCGCCCTGCACGGCATACACTGTGCCCAACGCCCCCACAGCGACTTCGCGCGCCGCCATGCCAGGCACCAGCGCGATAACGATTTCCAGATTGAACCCAATAGGTTCGAAAATTGGCACCAGCACAGAGCCAATCATGCCGGCAAAACTGGTTTCAAGACTGTCGCCCGGATATGTCGTCAGCACCCATAGAACGATCGACACAACAAAAATGATCGTTCCCGCACGGCGCAGAAATATTTTGGCGCGCTGCCATAGCCCGAGCAAGAGTTCACTCAAATCCGGGAACTTGTACGTTGGTAACTCCATCAACAATGGTTGTGCCCGACCTTTTGTGAGTGTTTTTCGCAAGACGAAAGCGACAATAATCGCACTGATTATGCCTGCGAAGTAGAGCCCGAACATCACCAGGCCCTGCAGGTTGAGAAACCCTGCCACTGTCTCAGCCGGGAAAAAGGCTGCAATAATCACCGTATAGACAGGCAATCTCGCTGAGCAGGTCATCAGTGGTGCAACCATGATCGTGGTCAGCCGGTCTTTCTCGCTTTCCAGCGTGCGCGCTGCCATCATCCCGGGGATAGCGCAGGCAAAACTTGAGAGCAGCGGAATAAAGGCTCGCCCGTTCAGACCCACCCGCAGCATCAATTCATCCATCAGGAAAGCCGCCCGCGCCATGTAACCGGTCATTTCAAGGAACAGGATAAACAGGAACAGGATGATAATCTGAGGCAGGAAAATAATGACACTGCCAACCCCGGCAATGATGCCATCAACCAGAAGCGAGCGTAGCCAATTGTCCGGCGTGATGCCGATCACAATGTCGCTCAAAACTGCAATCAATCCCTCAATCCAGCCCATGGGCGTTTCAGACCAGCTGAACACCGATTGAAACATAACGAACATGATGCCGGTAAAAATCAGAAGACCGGACAAGGGGTGAAGAAATATCCCATCAAGGCTGCGCGTCAGTTTATTGAGCGCAGGCTCCTGAAGCACTACGTCCTGAAAGAGCTGCCGCGCCTCGTGCTGTACCTGCTTCAAAGGCACTTCCTCAACCGCCGACTGACCAGAAGGAGCAGCGGCCATTTCATCGAGAGCATTCAGAACAGCTTCACGTCCGGCTTTGCGGGTTGCCGTACAGGGAATAACTGGCACGCCTAAGCGATCCTGAAGCTTATCAATATCAAGCTCAACGCCGTCGCGCCGGGCGAGATCGACCATGTTCAGGACAACGACCATCGGCAAACCAATCTGCCGCATCTGCAAGGCCGTCTGCAAATGTGTTCGTAACTGTGCCGCGTCAATCACCACCAGCATTGCGTCAGGTTGGCGGATCTCACTGGCCTGCCCCCGGATAACATCCAGAGCGACCTTGGCATCAGTTGTTTTACCCGAAAGCCCATAAACACCGGGTAGATCAATCAGGGACATCTGCCGCCCCTGCGGGGTTTTGAAGGAGCCCTGTTTGGTTTCCACGGTGACGCCGGTATAGTTGGCAACTTTTGCACGCCCGCCTGTCAGGCCATTAAACAGCGTGGACTTCCCGCAATTCGGCGCACCGACCAGCGCAACGGTAAAACTGTCTGTTTCCTGTAGTGGTTCCGACTGATCGGTACTGATCTTTTCAATTACGGTTGTCATGCCCGGCTAACCTCAATGGAATTCGCTTCATTCGCCCGAACCGCAATAATCGTTCTGTTGAGCCGAACCGAAATCGGTGTTCCGCCAAAGCTGCCGAACTCAAGCACCTGCACTTCGTCGCCCTCTGCGAACCCGATCTCGCGCAATTCTTCCTCGCGGATCGAATCACTTTCCACAAAACCGGTAACGATGCCGGTCTCACCACGTTTGAGATTTTTCAATGTTAATGTCTCTGCCATCGCCGCACACAATCATAACTGAAAATGATTTGCAATCTCCCTCATAGGCACATTGCACCCTGCCGGCACTGAAAAGTCCTTTTTACATTGTTGCAAGCGGCTTTTATGCTCTTACAAACTGATGCGAGGGGACTATGGTCAAGGTATCACGACGCGAGGCACTACTCGGCACTGCAGCACTGGGTGCTGCGGGATGCGCAAATGAATATAAGCATGAGAGTTTCACCTCACCTGCTGGGGCCGCTGAGGGGGTTTTTCAGCATGGCGTGGCAAGTGGTGACCCAACAAGCACCAGCATTGTCCTGTGGACGCGCGCAACGCCAGAGGACGAAACAGCGTCCTCTGCTATTCCTGTGACCCTGGAACTGGCGCGGGACGAAGACTTCACAACAGAGCGGCAAACACTCGAGCTATCTGCCAGCGCAGCAACAGACTGGACGGTCAAACATAATGCAACCGGGCTGACATCAGGATCGACGTACTACTATCGCTTTAGTGTCAATGGCAGCGCCTCGCCGGTTGGTCGCAGCAAGACCCTGCCAGCAGCCAGCATAGACGAGGCGCGTTTCGCGGTCACCTCCTGCTCCAACTGGCAACACGGATTTTTCAATGCCTATGATCACATAGCCCGTAACAAAACTCTGGATGCCGTTATACATCTGGGGGATTACTTCTATGAATACGGAATCGACGGCTATGGCAGCGAAACCGCTCAAAAGCTCGGTCGCCTGCACGAGCCTGCCCATGAAGTTCTAACGCTAACTGACTATCGGCAGCGCCACGCCCAGTATAAAAGTGATGCAGCTTTACAGGCGCTCCATGCCGCACACCCCACTATCCATATCTGGGATGACCATGAAGTCGCCAACAACTCCTGGGAAGGTGGTGCGGAAAACCATCAGCTTGACGAAGGGGACTGGCTGGAGCGCCGGCGCGTTGCTATGCAGGCATATTATGAGTGGATGCCAGTTCGTGATCCGGAGCCAGGCAAACCATTGGAGGCTCTCTACAGGTCATATAGCTGGGGAGACCTGTTGACACTCGTCAGCATCGAAACGCGCCTGACCGCAAGAGCAGAGCAAATCGACATTGATGCGTACTCCCCTGACTTCCGCTCACAGGAAGATGTTGATGACTTCATGACGAATATCGTCGGCGCAGAAAATCGTTATCTCCTGGGAGATACGCAGCTCGACTTCATAGTGGATGCTCTCACAACATCGAAGGAGAAGGGTCAGACTTGGCGTCTGATGGCCAACCAGATTCTACTGGCAGATGTGCGCAGTCCTGACCTCACGCCCTACGCCTCAGAAGAAATGATGCTGGCTATTGAACCGGCATGGGCGGGCATTCGGGACTTTGTCCGCAATTCAGCTTTCGGTCTGCCACTTTATATTGATACCTGGGGTGGTTATCCATTTGCCCGCGAGCGCTTCTATGATCGCTTGGCCGAAAACGGCATTAACGACCTGGTGGTCCTGACTGGTGACGCGCATGAATTCTGGGCAAATGATCTTTATACAGACGGAAAACAAAAAATGGGTGTCGAGCTTGGCACGACCTCGATTACATCAGAAACCGTCGAGGCCTTTCTCGGGGACGGCACAAAGGATTTCGCGCTGCTCATCACAAAAGACAATGACTGCGTGCGATATTACGACCCACAACACCACGGCTATATTGATCTGACCGTCACGAAAGATCGCATCCACGCTGACCTGATCGGTCTCGATACAGTCGAGTCGCGCGATTACACTGCCTTTGTCACAGCTGCTTTTGACATTAAAAAGAAGCGTAATACCGTAGAATTCAAGAACCCGAGGGGGCTGGGCCCCGCCGAGCGCTTTCTCTACTGAGGTTTTGCTGTTCAGTCTTTACTGAACAGCTCACCAAAGAAGTTACCTTCATTCCATGTCGGACGCTCATCCGCATTGGCGATAGACTTGGCGACCAGATAGTTGAGTTTCGCAAACCGCGCGCCCTGCTCAAAATCTAGCGTCTGATCCAGATCATCTCCAACGCGATGATAGCGGTTATTCATGAAATCGTTGAACTCCTGCTCACCGCCATTCCCGAACCCAAGGAACAGGAAAACCGCCGGGATGCCCTGCTGAACAAAACGGTAGTGATCGGATCGTGTAAAGATGGATAGCTGCGGAATAGGATCAGGAATCAGTTCCAGATCCATTTTGGCAGCTGCTTCCCGAACTGTTTCCCCGAGGGAAGAGTGATCCGCCCCAAAGGCAATCACATCAACAAAGGGATAGGTAATGATCGGCATGTCCAGATTGACATTGGCAACAATGGAGTCCAGCGGGACCGTCGGGTAATTCGCATAATACTCCGATCCCAGAAGACCTTTCTCTTCTGCTGTTACTGCTGTTACAACAACAGAGCGGCGCAATTCACCGGCTTCAGCCAGGACACCCAGCATCCGCGTCGCTTCAAGGGTGGTGGCAATACCGGATGCATTATCAAGCGCTCCGTTGTTAATTGTATCAACTTCAGGGTCATCACTCTCGCGCTGTCCTGTGTGATCCAGATGCGCGGACAAAAGTACATACTCATCTTTCAGATCAGGGTCGCTGCCGGGTAGGATGGCTACAACATTCGGACTCGTGACCTGCTCGCTGACAGCTTTGGACTTCAGCGTTGCCTTCCCGGACAGTTCAAAAGCGGGTGGGCGATTGGTTCCCTCATCGGTCATGGCCAGAACGTCCGCATAGGACATTTCCGCTCCGTCAAAGAGCATCGCCCCTTGATCCGGTGACATTGTTGCCGTCACCTTGATCCCGGGCGCTGGTGTAAAAGTTGTACCGTCTTTCTTGACCCAACTCATGCTGGCACGCCCTGCGCCCAGTTTCACACGATCCCAGGGAAATCTTTGTGATGATGCCTTGTCGTAAACAGAAATCATGCCCACCGCGCCATTGGCTTCTGCGGTCAGACGGCGCGTTCTGGTCGAATTATAATGTGCGGCTTCTTCACTTGGCATGTCAGCGGATGTGCCGAGCAGTACAACGACAATCTTGCCCTCAACATCAACACCGGCATAATCGTCGATACCAAACTCTGGTGCTTGTAATCCGTACCCGACGAAAACCATTTCGGCGGATATCTCATCCGCCTCGCCATTGGATGGGAAGCCGATGATGTAATCATCAAGATGCGTGAGCGCCTGCACTTCGCCGCCTTTTGCCAGAGACATGAAAGCACCGTCCATATCGCGCGTCGTCGTTCTGAGTGGCACTTGCTGGAACCAGCTGCCATCATCCCCGGCCGGCTCAAGCCCGAGCTTCTCTAGTTCCGCTGCTACATAATCTGCAGCCTGCTGATAGCCTTCCGTCCCGGCTTCCCGGCCCTTTAAGGAGTCATCTGCAAGAAAAGTGATATGTCGCTCAATATTTGCTGCTGACGGTGACTGCGCCACCATCGCTGCGTTCTCGGTCGATGGCGTTGTCGCAATCGTGGATTCGCAGGCCGTTAAAGCCAACACAGCAACACTGCCAACAAGAACAGATTTGAGAAGATTTTTCATTTAAGGCCCTCACTGCATATTTTGTCGTGAATAGGCCCGAAACGATGCTGTTTGGCAACGCCGGAGATCAAATCAGATGATTTTTTGGATCGAGTTGTCGTCTTCCATCAACACAACGGTCGGATGATAATTGGCTGCTTCCTCGGCTTCTATCTGGGCAAAAGCCGCAATAATTACCTTGTCGCCCGGCTCCGCAAGACGAGCCGCCGCACCATTCAGCATAAAACAGCCTGACCCGCGTTCACCTTCAATGGCATATGTCGCCAATCGCTGGCCATTTGTCACATTCCAGATATCCACATGCTCGTATGGATAAATGCCTGCCGCATCGAGGATATCCTTATCAATGGCAATGGACCCCTCATAATGAAGATCTGTCATCGTAATCGTGGCGCGGTGAATTTTGGCCTTGAGCATATTCAGGAGCATGAGCCAGCCTTTCGCAGTGCAGCATTAGTCTGCCGCGTACATAATCAATCTCGGTGAGAAATACCAGTCACAATGAGAAAAGTTCAATAGATAGAGATATTTGGACATAAGCCGCATCCCACTTGGCCTTAAATTGCACACACATGTGATGTTTTGGAGCCTCCGACCTGCCCTCGCGTATATGTTATAGTGCAACACCCCGTTTTTTCCTTGCTACGGGGTGAAACAGCTTTAATGGTAAGCTTTGGTATTTGGAGAGAAGGATATCTCATGAACGAGCAGATTGTACGCGAGTATTATGGTAAGGTGCTGTCAACATCGGAAGACCTGAAGACGGACGCTTGCTGCACTGTTGAGGATATTCCTGCGTTCCACAAAAATTTGCTCTCCAATATCAGCGACGAAGTAATGGCCAAATATTACGGCTGCGGCCTCATCGCCCCGCTCTCCCTCAAAGGCGCGCGCGTTCTTGACCTTGGTTCCGGCTCTGGTCGCGATGTTTATGCGTTGGCACAACTTGTCGGGCCGGAAGGCCATGTTGTCGGGGTCGATATGACCGACGAGCAACTGGAAGTTGCTATCAACAATCAGGACTGGCACGCCGAGAAATTCGGTTACAACAACACCACCTTCCTCAAAGGCTACATCGAAAAGCTGGATGAGTTGGACCTTGAGCCAGGCAGCTTTGATGTTGTTGTATCAAACTGCGTGATCAATCTTTCAACAGACAAGCCTGCTGTTCTTGAAGGCGTACGCCGCCTTCTGAAGCCAGGTGGCGAGTTCTTCTTCTCTGATGTCTATGCAGACCGTCGCCTGACAGACGAGATCAAAAATGATCCGGTACTTTATGGCGAATGCCTTGGTGGCGCACTTTACTGGAACGATTTTGTCAACTTGTCCAAGCAGGCTGGCTTTGCCGATCCGCGTCTTGTCACAGATCGCCCACTCGCGATTGAGCACCCGAAACTGATTGAAAAACTGGGTCAGGCAAAGTTCTTCTCTGCCACATACCGTCTCTTCAATATCGAAGAGCTAGAGCCAGCCTGTGAAGATTACGGCCAGGCAGTAATCTATAACGGTAAGCTTGAGCATTCAGAGTCACTTTTCGAACTCGATGCCCATCACTTAATTGAGCCAGGAAAAATCTTCCCTGTCTGTGGCAACACGTACCGTATGCTGAAAGACTCTCGCTTCGCCCAATATTTCGATTTCCTTGGCACCTGGGACACCCATTACGGCATCTTCCAGGGGTGCGGCATAGACATGCCCTTTGCGACGAGCTCTGGTGGCGCCGACGCTGCCGAGCCAGCCAGCTGTTGCTGAGTAGAAATACAATCGATCAATAAAAAAGCGGGGCTTAATCCCCGCTTTTTTTATCGTGAAATTCCGTATGCTTGCGGCTGGATTAATTATCCAGGAAGCTACGCAGCTTGCGTGAGCGGCTTGGGTGCTTCAGCTTCCGCAAAGCTTTCGCTTCAATCTGGCGGATACGCTCGCGGGTCACAGAGAACTGCTGACCGACTTCTTCCAGCGTGTGGTCTGTATTCATCCCGATACCAAACCGCATCCGGAGCACGCGCTCTTCACGCGGCGTCAAGGACGCCAGAACCCGTGTGGTTGTCTCGCGCAGGTTAGACTGGATCGCTGCATCAATCGGCAGGATCGCGTTCTTGTCCTCAATGAAGTCACCCAGATGCGAATCTTCCTCGTCACCAATCGGCGTTTCAAGAGAGATCGGCTCCTTGGCAATTTTCATCACCTTACGAACCTTCTCCAGCGGCATCGACAGTTTCTCGGCCAGCTCTTCCGGCGTCGGCTCGCGACCAATCTCATGCAAGATCTGGCGCGATGTACGAACGATCTTGTTGATCGTCTCAATCATGTGAACCGGAATACGGATTGTCCTAGCCTGATCAGCAATGGAGCGCGTAATGGCCTGACGAATCCACCATGTCGCATAAGTCGAGAACTTGTAACCTCGCCGATATTCGAACTTGTCCACCGCTTTCATCAAGCCGATATTGCCTTCCTGGATCAGGTCCAGGAACTGCAGTCCACGGTTTGTATATTTCTTGGCAATGGAAATTACGAGGCGCAGGTTGGCTTCGACCATTTCCTTCTTGGCAATACGCGCTTCGCGCTCACCCTTCTGAACAGTCTGAACAATCCGGCGGAAGTCATTCACTGTCAGGCCGGTTTCCTGTGACAGCAAGCCAACCTGCTCGCGCAGAAACTCAATCTGTTCACGGCCTTTCGTGGTAAAGCTCGTCCAGCCGCGGCCTTCCTTCGCGCTGACACGCTCCAGCCATTCCGGATCAAGCTCATTACCAAGATATTCGTCGAGAAACTCCTGGCGGTTCACACCGTGCGTATCCGCCAGCCGCACCAACTTGCCTTCAAAAGCCATCAGGTTCCGGTTGATCTCGTAAAGCTGCTCGACCAGTGCTTCAATACGATGGTTATGCAAACGAACCGCTCGAACGCGCTCGACAATGTCTTTTTGCAACTTCTTGTGTCGACGCATCTGGGATGGTGACAGATCGTCACCTTTCAGCTGCTCTTCGATCATGATGTCCTGAAGGCGACGCAGTTTCTTGAAGTCACCGGCGATCTCGTCAAAGCTGACCATTACGCCATCACGAAGTTCAGCCTCCATGGCAGACAAAGACAGGGCGCCCTCGTCGATATCCTCATCATCATCTTCGACATATTCACCATTCGCACGGCGCTCGGCAATTTCCTGCTCGCGCTCTTCCTGCTCCTTGTGAATTTTCTCCGCGACTTCCGGCTTGGTCATATCCGGCTTGGTCTCAGGACCACCGCCATAGGTCGCATCAAGGTCGATGATGTCGCGCAAAAGAACGCGCCCTTGCATCAGTTCATCCCGCCAGACCGTGATCGCCTCAAAGGTCAGGGAGCTTTCGCACAGGGCACGGATCATTGTCTCACGGCCCGCCTCGATACGCTTGGCGATCGCAATCTCACCTTCGCGGGAGAGCAACTCAACACTGCCCATCTCACGCAGATACATCCGCACCGGATCATCAGTACGATCTGAGCCCTCTTTGGTATTTGTCGTGACGGTCTGTGTGCCGGTTTTCTTGGCAAGCGCGCCACCTTGCGGCTTTTCTTCTTCCTCTTCTTCCACTTCCTCCGCGTCAACGATGTTGATGCCCATACCGGAAAGCTTCGCCATCACATCTTCAATTTGTTCGGAGGTAAACTCTTCAGATGGCAGAACAGAATTGATCTCGTCATAGGTGATGTAGCCGCGCTTCTTGGCCGCAGCGACCATCTTCTTCACAGACGCATCTGACATATCGATGATAGGTGCGTCTGTTTGCTGTTCTGACTTCTTCTTCGTGGTGCTCATGCAATTCTATCCGTTTATCCTGACGCCAAACGCAATCTGCGATCAGCAGATGGGCATTTTCTTAAAGCGAGTTGTATTACAAATTTCCGACTTTGGTCGTGTCTTCGGCCAGCTCCACATCAGCATCACCATCAGGTGCCAGAATAGCTTGTCGGTGATAGTGCAAAGCCCGCCATCTATGTTCGGCGGTTTCATCCCGATGCGCTTCTGAAGCTGCCTCTGATTCCTCAGCGAACAGCCTGCCGTGATGTAACTGTAAAGCCAGCGTGTCCAGCCACCCTTTTTCAGCTTCGTCCAAAGTCGCGCGAGCAC
>JALEGM010000208.1 GCA_022763145.1 Aquisalinus sp.
AGTCTAACCTGTTCACAGGCACAGCGTTTATCCTCGACAACGCCGAGGAGCAAAACGCAAAAGGTCTGGAAATCGACACAATGTGGTATCCAACAGATAACTGGACAGTGACTTTCTCAGGTACATTCCTTGATCCAGAATTCACAGAATTTACTCAAGGCTCCGTATTTGACAGCACCTTTAGCGCTGTTCAAACTGACCTTTCAGGCACACAGCCTGGTAACATTGCCGAGACAACGCTCTCCACAGCAGCTACCTGGACATGGGAGCGCGGTGACTATAACGGCTTCGTACGTGGTGACTGGCAGTATATTGATGAAATCACCATCCAAGGCGGTGGTACAGCTAACTTTAATAATACAGTACTTGGCATAGCCGGTTTTGATACACGTGCTGTCAACACAATCAACGGTAGCGTCGGTATCACACGCGACAATATAGACGTCCTTTTCTGGGGTCGTAACCTCTTCAATGACGAGTACATCACAACGACGTTCAACACGACTGCTCAAAGCGGTAGTTTGAACGGCTATCCAAACATGCCACGTACATACGGCGTTAACGTGCGTGCCAAATTCTAAGCGCGACACAATTTAAGAAACACAAAACCGGTCAGGGTAACCTGGCCGGTTTTTTGTTGCCTTGAATATCCGGCAACACGTCGTAGACTTGGGGCCCCCGAAGTGCAGCATCCGCTCGTTCTTTCCCTGACAAATCACTGAGCTTAATGGAGGATTGCCTGAGCAAGCCCCGCGACTCCCGCAGCATCCTGATTTTTATTTGCCTGGTGCTTTTTTTTGATGCCATGGGCGTTGCCCTGATCCTCCCGGTGATGCCGGAGTTGATTGGTGAATTGTCAGACCTGCCAAACAGCCGTGCTGCTGAAATCTCAGGCTATCTCCTGTTCACTTTCGCTATTATGCAGTTTGCCTTTGCGCCAATTCTTGGGGGCCTGAGTGATCGCTTTGGCCGCCGGCCAGTGCTGCTCCTGGCTCTGCTGGGGTTCAGCATCGACTATTTCATCATGGCCGCAGCGCCTAGTCTTTTCTGGCTGTTCGTGGCGCGCGCCCTCTCCGGCCTCTTTGGTGCGACTTTCCCCGCCGCCAATGCCGCCATCGTTGATATCACAGACCCTGCACAGCGAGCTCGCAACTTTGGCTTAACGGGCGGTGCCGTAGCCCTCGGCTTCATCTTCGGCCCGGCCTTTGGCGGCTTGGTGGGCGAATATGGTGCGCGCATGCCCTTTATCATCTCAGGCATTCTGACGCTCGGCGTTTGCATCTACGGTTTCTTCAAATTCCCCGAAACATTGCCAGAAGAGAAGCGTCGACGGTTTGACTGGCGCCGTGCCAACCCGTTTGGCAGCCTGGTCTCCGTCAGCCGGTATCCGCTGATCCTACCACTGATTTTTAGCCTTTTCCTGATCCAGTTTGCCAATCAGTCCTATGTCAGCATCTGGTCGTTCTTCACCATAGAGGTGGCAGGGTGGACGCCCTTCATGATCGGCCTGTCCGCAGCTTTATACGGCCTCTGTATGGCCATCGTTCAAGGGGGGCTAACAGGTCCCGTTATCAAGCGCACCGGACCAGAACGCGCAGTTCTATTCAGTCTGATCGCCGGCATGATCGCCTTTCTTGGGCTTGGCATCGCCGAAACACCTGCAGAAATATTCTTCTGGATTATCGGTGGCAGCCTCTCTGGTTTCGTCTTCCCAGCCTATCAGTCACTGATGACGGTACGCGTGCCGGAGGACAGTCAGGGCGAGTTGCAAGGGGCCATTGCCAGTTCTTTCAGCCTTGCGACGATCATCGGCCCATTGATGATGTCACAACTTTTCGGCCACTTTACCGGTGGTGAAGGGTATTACCTGCCCGGCGCGCCTTTCGTCTTCGCGGCATTTTTGGTGTGCATTTCATTTATTGTATTCAGCACCGCAACCCGGAAATAATGCACCTGGATAAGAGCGCGTGCTCTTACTCTACATACCCCCACGCAGGAGGAGGTGGCGTAACAGGATTTTCGAGGTCAAACTCAACCCTGAAAAACCGCTCCGGACGAGAAAGCTCATAAGCGAAAACCTGCCTAACAACTATTTCCATCGCCCAGACATTTGCGACGGACACATCCAGACCCTCTTGTCGGAACAATTCTTTTGAATACTCATCAGCAGGAAACTCTTGCCGCTTGGATGTGCCCGCTTGCACCGTACCCCCACCATACTGAGAAACAGCATCTTCACTGCCGTCTTCATGCCGGTGGTCATGTTTCAACCGTAAGCCCTTGTCATTTCTCGATATTATCCATGTCCGTGAACGGTCTTCCGCGACATGCAAAGGGATGCGGATCACATCATCGTCACAGTCGCGCACATGCATCACGACGCGCTGCAGGTCCCAGTCAGTGCCTTGATCAACAGGGTCGTCACTGACCATCTGCCCCTCAAATGCCTGACCACACAAAGTGCGGAGGTTCTCGAAGAAAGCAGCCTGTGTCTTTCCCCTGTCCTCTTCAGCAGCAGCACCACCGCCGAGCAAAACAAGTCCTGTCAATGACGCGAAAAAATGTTTCATGCTTTCTCGATAGCACAATCATAGAGCAAGCAAAAACGCAAAAAGGCCGGCACAAAGCCGGCCTTTTCGAAATACGACCAAGCTGGCTTATGCAGCGACTTTTTCTGCGCCCTTGAGATAACCCAGCATTGTATCCACGTCAGAAACTTCAAATGGGTCAGCTTCAGCGTTGTCACAGAAGTCTGGCTCGATAAACATCTTCTCAACCTGACCATCATTAATCAGGGCTGAGTAGCGCCATGAGCGCATGCCAAAGCCAAGATTGTCCTTGTCGACAAGCATGCCCATTTTGCGTGTGAACTCACCGGAGCCGTCTGGTAGAAGGCGCACTTTATCCACACCCATATGCTTGCCCCACTGATACATGACAAAAGCATCGTTCACGCTGAGGCAGATAACCTCATCAACGCCTTGCGCTTTCAGTTCCTCAAACTTCTCCTCATAGCCCGGCAAATGGGTCGACGAGCAAGTTGGTGTAAAAGCACCAGGCAACGCAAACAGCACGACTTTCTTGCCATTGAATAATTCATCGCTCGTCACGTCCTGCCAGCGGAACGGATTCGGCCCTTCAACGCTCTCGTCACGCACGCGGGTTCTGAAAGTAACGTTAGGAACTTGGTTTACCATGGATATCCTCTTTTGAGTTTTGAAACTTACCCAGTTGAAATAGGAAGGGTTGAGACAGAAGTGAAATTCAAAATCATGATCATAACCATCGGAAAAAGCGATCATAAGTGCGACTTTCATCTCCATACTAGATAGATTGCAATCAATTAGTCCGCCACACGTGTCATTAAGCTGGTGGCATAGACACGCATCATCCGACAAAAGCGTTGAAGGCTAGGGTCACCTCTGTTAGGTGACCAAAAAGGTTAATTCCGACAGGTAATGAGGTCTGAAATGTCTAAAGTAATGGTACTGGGTGGTGATGGTTTTTGTGGCTGGCCAACCAGCCTTTATCTCTCACGCCGCGGTCATGAGGTCTGCATCGTCGACAATCTCTCGCGCCGCAAAATCGACATTGAACTTGAAGTCGATTCCCTCACGCCAATACGTCCGATCAATCAGCGCCTCGATGTCTGGAAAGAGCTGACAGGCAATGAAATCAGTTTCTACAACTTCACAGTAGGCGAAAATTATCACCGCCTGCTCACCCTCATCAAGGAATTCCAACCGGACGCGATCATTCACTTTGCCGAGCAGCGTGCCGCGCCTTATTCTATGAAATCTGCGCAGCACAAACGCTACACGGTAATGAATAACCTTGGTGCAACCAATGATGTTCTTGCAGCCATCGTAGAAGCAGGACTTGATACACACGTGATCCACTTGGGCACGATGGGTGTTTATGGCTATGGCACCGCCGGGATGAAAATCCCTGAAGGCTATCTAAAGGTCAAAGTGGAAACAGAAGAAGGTCTCGTTGATAACGAGATCCTGTATCCTGCCAATCCCGGGTCAATCTATCACATGACCAAAACCCAAGATCAGTTACTGTTCCACTTCTATAACAAGAATGACGAGATCCGTATCACTGACCTGCATCAGGGCATTGTCTGGGGCACACAGACGGAAGAAACCAAGATGCATGATGATCTCATCAACCGTTTTGACTATGACGGAGATTACGGGACCGTTCTTAACCGCTTCCTGATGCAGGCCGCTGTAGAATATCCTCTCACCGTGCATGGAACTGGGGGACAGACGCGTGCCTTCATCCATATTCAGGATACCTGCCGCTGTATTGAACTGGCCCTTGAGAACCCGCCGCAAAAAGGCGAGCGCGTCAACATTCTTAACCAGATGACTGAAACACACCGTGTCCGGGATCTGGCCAAAATGATCTCGGAAATGACCGGTGCAGAAATTTCCTATATCGATAATCCGCGCAAGGAAGCAGACGAGAACGATCTGCATGTTGCGAACGATCGCTTCCTCGGCCTCGGCCTTTCGCCGATCACACTTGATGAAGGCCTTATGGAAGAAATCAAGACCATAGCTGGCGAGTATGCCGAGCGTTGTGACAAGACAAAAATTCCGTGCGTCTCGCTCTGGAACCAGAAGTAAACTGCTACGAGGACACCGATGGTCGTCCGTACAGTATCGGAAATAGAACGCGAGGAAATCGTCGCTCGGCTGAACAGGGATTACAGCCGGGCTTCAGCTTTTGATGTTCTGTCGCACAGCATCAAGACCGAATTCCCCGGAAAGATCTGCGTTGTCTCTTCTTTCGGTACAGAGTCAGCGCTCCTTCTACACATTGTCGCCAGAGTAGACCCAACCGTGCCGGTTTTCTTTCTGGATACAAGGAAACATTTTCCGGAGACAGATGAATATGTTGGAACGCTGACTGGTGCGCTGGGCCTCAAAGATGTGCGTCGAATTTCGCCCAATGAAGCTCACTTGATTGCGGATGACCCGGACGGCACTCTGCACGAACGAGATACAGATCGTTGCTGCTATATCCGTAAGACCTTGCCGATGGTAAGGGTCTTACAACCCTATACAGCCTGGATTTCAGGTCGTAAGCGCTTTCAGGGAGGCGAAAGAGCGGAGCTTCAGCTATTTGAGTCAGAAGATAAATGGATCAAGATCAACCCCCTCCACCGCACCAGCCAGGAGGATATCAAGCGCCACTTCGACGCGCTTGACCTGCCACACCATCCGTTACGCTTTCAGGGTTATCCTTCGATAGGATGCGCGCCCTGTACGTCTCCGGTGGACGAAAATGAAACTGACCCACGTGCTGGCCGCTGGGCTGGGCAGGATAAAACCGAATGCGGCATTCATATCATTGATGGCAAGATCGTCAGGGGCTCCCCTGACGACAGCTAGAACCAGCTATTTTACCAAACTTTCTTTTTTTGCAGTTGCGTCATATTAGACGCACTGCCAAATGAATGGTAATTATCAAGACTGAAATACTCACAAGCTTAACGCCGGAGAGTCCACGTGTCTTTATACAACGCTGACACAAAACTGTTTTATTTCGATGATTCTATCCAGAATAAAGTCTCCAGCCTTTCGCAGGAAGATTTTACATTCCGGGCCTTCCGTGTCTCTGCGAATGATAATGGAGCATTGATCGCCACTGAAACTGATGGCCAGGTACATACGTTCAATGCCGCTGCCGCAGGAGCCGTAATCTTCCTCTCATCTTCGAACAGCAATGAAGCCCTTGCTGAGCAGGCAAATGCGCTCTGGACAAATGCCGGTCTCGCAGCGCCAGCTATCGTAAACGCAGCAAGTAACCGCGGACCTGAGCTGACACGCGCCATTCTCGCTTCCGTAAATGCACAATTGGAGGTGGAGTTACACGCCACTGCAACAGAAGCTATTTCGCTGGATCGACAAATTGCCGTCTTGCGCGAGGAAGTTGAGAACCTGAAGATGCAGCTGGTAAAAAAGCGGCTTGAAGAGCGCTTTACCGGCACACTGCCAATCCTAGCATATGAAAATAAAGCCAGTGGTTCTAGCGTTGAATTATCCAACACGCGCACCGCAAAGCAGATGCTTCCCTTTGCCGGATCACTGATTGTTGGCCTTGCCATACAGCTTGCGGAAATGCCGGACTTTGCGAATGGATATCTGCGCGCTTCGCTAGTGGCGCGGGAAGACGGTAAGACCCTGTGCCAATGGCAAATCAGGGAGCAGCCTGCCTACGACTTGATTGCCCTCTCCATTGAAGAGCCGATCGCCCACAAGTATCGCTATATTGATCTGGTATTGGAATGGATGGGGTCGGATGTTTCCTCCATCTCCTTGAAACTTGCAGAGTCAAAAGGCGATCCTGAAGGATACCTGCAACTCTCCGACGGTACAGACCTCTCCAAACCATTGATGCTGAAAGTCTGGACAGGGAACAGCTTTTCCAACACGGAGATGTCAGAGTGGGTTTTCCAGCCGACAATTATTGAGGAGCTGGGTCGCTCTCTGCTGGCAAGGCCCGTATCCGACAGCGCACTTTCCAGCGCTAAAGTCACGATAGAACGGGATTTTAAGTTCCGCCTCTTCAATGTAGATGATAGTGGCGTCATGCTGCATCCAACGCTGCACGGAGCTTCGGTTGCCGAATTTGATCCTAAATGGACCAAAACGGTCAGTGGCCTTTTCGCAGAAATTGTGAACCCGCATGAGGGTGCACCAAAAGTGGCTTTCAACCTCGTTATTTCGGAAGAAGAGTTGAAGGGCGAAGACGTCATTGCCGTGACGGAAGGTCAGGACATTGACGGCGCTGTTGCTGCAGGCTGGAAAAACATGATTGGCGGTACGCGTGGGTCAATTGAACTGCATACGGATAAACCACAGCAAATCAGTCGCTGCTATCTATTGACAAAAGTCGATGGCGATAGCGTTTCCCATGCACATGTCAGGTTCCGTAAACTCTCGCTGCTGATCTGACGATGCAACCAGCTGTTCAGATAGAACATAGCCGCCCTGTCGGCATGGTGATTACAGCCTACAAGATGGGTACTGTACTGACAGATACAATCAACTCCCTGCTTTACCAGAAAGATATAGACCTTGCTGCACTCGTCCTGATTGTCGATGGCTGTCCAATGACAGAGACTACGGGCCGCATCTGTCAGCGCTATGCGCGTGCACTGCCTGACAAGTTTCATTACATCTGGCTTGAAAATGGCGGCGTCTCCCGCGCCCGTAATATCGGTGTAAAATGGATTTTGGATAATTTCTCC
>JALEGM010000209.1 GCA_022763145.1 Aquisalinus sp.
ACACGTTCAGGGCTTTTTTGTTTCCATATGCCTGTGCCGACGGCAACGCGCCGAGCAATACCGAACTTCTTCCCAGACTTTTTCCCACTTTTTCCGCCACGTAAAAGGACGACCACAAGTCATGCAAACTTTCTCGGGTAAGTCTGATTTTTTGCGCATTTTCATCTGACAACTTTCGGGAGAAGCTTCTTCCGAGCCCCACCCTTGGCCCACGCTACCGGGATAACAATAAGGGGGGAGGGATGATCCGGGCAGCGCGGGCAGATCCTGACAGGGATAAAGGGGGGCATTGTCAGGACACTTGAGAGATAGAATTTAAAACCCCCAATACAAGTGCACCTGGTGCAGTTTTTCTAAAGAATTCGCACTTTCTGAGGCAGCTGACTTCACAAACAAGTGTGTGCGTTCCTCAAGCGCATAATACAGCTCGTTTCACGCTCACTCGCATTCTCTTGACCACCTACTGTAAAGCACACTTGACAAATCAGGTCGGAATATCCACTTTGTAAAGTGAGCTTTACAGGCTCGCCATGATGCGAAAGGAGAGAGATATGAAAACCAATCCTGAACTCTGGAATAAACTGAATACTTTACCCTTTGAGCAGGACGCTGTTCCCTTCGGTTTTGCCAAGCGGCTGGCGCGCGACAACGGCTGGTCTCAGGACTTTGCCTCACGCGTGATCGAGGAATACCGCAAGTTTGCTTATCTGGCAGTTGTCACAGACCACGAAGTAACACCTTCCGACGAGGTAGACCAAGTCTGGCACCTTCATATGACTTATACGCGTCATTATTGGGGCGCATTTCAGGAAGCCCTGGGAAAGCCACTACATCATGGCCCAACGCAGGG
This sequence comes from Aquisalinus sp., assembly GCA_022763145.1. Lineage (GTDB taxonomy): Bacteria > Pseudomonadota > Alphaproteobacteria > Caulobacterales > Parvularculaceae > Aquisalinus. The sequence continues at coordinate 851 of JALEGM010000209.1, forward strand.
CACATCAAACGACAAGCGGCGCTTTGATGATAACTACACCAACACCCTCGCCTCTTATCAGCGCGAGTTTGGAGATGTTCCTCCAACCGATATCTGGCCTGAGGCTAAAATCCGTTTTGGCGATGCCCCCTATTATCAGCGCATCAACACAGCGACACATCTGGTCTTACCTATGCCTCGCTTTGTCCGCCGTATAGCCTCGGCACGGAACAGACTGGCCTTGGGAGCCTTGTCTGTTATGGGCATCTCAGGACTTACCTTTGCCAGTGCAAATGCTGCTCTGGTGGCAGACAGTGAGTCCAACCTGCCAATCGGTATCCTGTCCCTCGGACTGGTGCTGCTGATCGCTCTCATCGTTATTATCAGCGTGTTTAACACTGGCAAAGCTTCAGCCAAAAAGTCAGGTTCAGGCTGCGGTGCAGGATATGCTGGCACCAGCAGCGGTAAGACCAAGGCGGATGCCGATGGTGATGGAGGAGACGGAGGCTCCGGTTGCAGCGGCGGGGGCTGCGGTGGTGGCGGTTGCGGAGGCTAGCCCCTGCCCTGCTACCTACTCTCGCCAGAGACGACGATAGATTACAGCCGGGAATGCCATCTGCACCCCGGTTGTGAAAACTGCGAAGGCCAGTGACGCAACGAGAACCACAATTGTAATGAGTGTGACCATTAGGGCCATCATCGCTTCCCCGCCCATTGCTGACATGGCTGTAAAGACACCCTGCAGAACGCTGGTCAGTATCTGAAACGCCATGTTCGCAAAAGCGAGCGCCAACACGAGCATAATGTACCCACCTAATATGGTCCAGAAATGGCCGCTGGTCTTAGTCCAGGAATTCACGAGCATGAGCCTGTTCTCGCATGCAGACGCTGCCGGGAAAGGTGCCAGTTTGGTAAAGACAAACATGCTCAGCAGTAAGAAGATAAACCAGGCAAAGAAAAGTGAGCCCAACAAGCCGAATAGAGGCGTCGGATCATCCTCCAGCGCCTCAAGATCAGCGAAGAATGCAAACATTTCAGGGTTCATGCTGTAGGAAACAGCAAGGCCAACACCGAAAAATACATACTGTAAAATACCGATTATCAGCCAGGAAAAGAATGTCCGCCACATTGGGCCATCAAGACGCAGAGTGAACCAACCGCCTGGCTCCTCTCCCAGCCCCACAAGGCGAAATATACTTGCGATGCCGCCATACAGTGGCAAGGACAAAACAGTTGCCGCCATGACAAAAAGCACCAGGGCAGATTGCCACGTCCCCCGGAAAACGCTGTTGATAATGCCCATGACATCTTCAAAGGACTCGGGCTCCGGGACATTATTATTCTCAAGCCGAGATATGGCGTCAAAATCCAGCAGGCCGACCGCCACAAACCCCAAACCTACAATAAGGATCAGATATGGCACGAAGAGGCAACGCAGCACTGTAAAAAAGCGCTGCAAACCAAATGTGAAAGACTCGTTCAGAAGATCCGTAACCGGCATTTTCTCAGACATTTTTATTCTCCCTCAAGAATTTCAATCGGCAGACAGATATCGCAGTCATTTTGCGGAGCCACCTTTGTTAGCACCGAAGAACTGTTCCCCCTGACGAAACAAACTGCCTGCAAACCCAGCATTCAGTGCTTGTGTAAACACCATGTAAAACATTAGCAAAATATGCAGCACGAACCCCATTATAAAGAAACCCGCGCTTGATGGCTCAGTAACAGTCTCCGAGGGCATCAGATTTCCTGCGGACTGTACCAAAGCGAAGATGAACGCAAAAACAATGCTGACTAAAGGAATGATGATAAACTGAACAGCGATGACCAGTGTCAGCATTAACAACAAGAGGACAATGTTGACGACCAGCAGGCGTAGCGCATTCCATCCGCTGGATATTTTCAACGAAAGCATCAGCGAATTATAACCATCGCCTTTCTCACGTACCGCACCGAAAATAGGTACGGCATATAGCCTCAACGAAAGATAGATTAAGGCGACAAGAAATAGCCCAATCAAAACCAGCGGCACAACGCCGACGAACCAGGGCATGACGGTCTCTGTTTCTATCGTATGCAAACTATCCGGGTTCGGGAAGATCGCGAAGACTTCTCCTTCAACCCCCATTAAGGCTGCCGCAGATAGGGCAAGCGAAACAAAAAGTGGCAGATAAGTCAGGATAGCGATGCCAACACCAACCAGAACCTGCAAAATGATATACTTCAGGTGACGCCATCCAAACCCCAGGTAAACAGATCCGGCAGGCGGTGCTACATCCCGGGCAGCCAACCGAAATAGTGGGATGAGGTAACTTGTCTGCAGAATAATTGTGCTGATCAAACGGAAGGCTTCGACGGTCCAATAAGTACTCGGTCCGATAGCACTTGCATTTTCGCTAATCACATTGATCGCATCGAAATAGCTGGTGCCGAAAGGTGTAATCAGACCTCCGCTAGCGAGGCTCGCATAGAGATAAACAAAGAAAATCGGCAGAAAAAAAAGCAAGAGAAGCGGGAACCACGCCAGCCTCAGCGCTGTCTCGTACTTGTGCCAGGCAAAACCAAGTGCATCCGTAATGGTGCCATAGATTGAGAGTTTCATAGGTTTGCCCCGCCCGTAACTAATACCCCGGTAGGTAAAGCCTACCCCTGCCGGTCACATGATGGCAAGGACTGCTTCTTGCCCTTGGTTTATCCAAAAAGCCTTTGATCTGGCAGCTGGCACGATTATGTTTCGCCGATGAGCGATATTCACATTATTGGCGGAGGCCTCGCAGGCTCCGAGGCAGCGTGGCAAGCGGCAACGCAACTGCAAGCGGCAGGCGCACAAGACATCCGAGTAATCATCCATGAGATGAGGCCGGTGCGCAAAACTGATGCGCACGAAACTGACAGCCTGGCGGAATTGGTATGCTCAAACTCCTTCCGCTCAGATGATGCGACCCAAAATGCCGTCGGCCTGCTGCATGAGGAAATGCGGCGTTGCAATTCCCTTATTTTGCGGGCAGCGGACCAGAATCAGGTACCGGCAGGTGGTGCACTGGCAGTTGATCGCCATCATTTTTCTGCCGCGGTGACGAAAGCGATTTCAGAACATCCAATCATCGAGGTTCAGCGCGAGGAGGTCACTGGCCTGCCTCCCGCAGATTGGGAGAATGTTATTATCGCGACAGGCCCTCTTACCTCTCTACCGCTGGCCGAAGCTATTCATGCACTGACAGGGGAAGAGGAACTGGCTTTCTTTGATGCCATCGCCCCAATCATCCACAAGGATTCAATCAACTTCGATATTGCCTGGTACCAGTCACGTTATGACAAGAAAGGTCCTGGAGGTGATGGAGCGGACTACATCAACCTGCCGTTTACGGAGGAAGAGTATAACCAATTCATAGATGCTCTACTGGCTGGTGAAAAAACCGAATTCAAAGAGTGGGAAAAAAACACACCCTATTTCGAAGGCTGCCTGCCCGTCGAAGTCATGGCAGAGCGTGGACGCGAAACCTTGCGCTTTGGCCCCATGAAACCTGTCGGCCTCACAGACCCACGCACTGGCGCACGCCCCCATGCAGTGATGCAGCTGCGCCAGGATAATGCGCTGGGCACACTCTACAATATGGTCGGCTTTCAGACCAAACTGAAATATGGGGCGCAGTCGGAAGTTTTCAGACTCATCCCCGGACTGGAGAAAGCCCAATTCGCGCGGCTCGGTGGTATTCACCGCAACACGTTCATCAATTCCCCTAAGTTACTTGATCAAACCTTCCGCATGAAGAAGGCTGATCACCTGCGTTTTGCAGGACAAATCACAGGTGTTGAAGGGTATCTTGAGAGCGCTGCCACCGGCCTGATGGCAGGTCGGTTTGCATCGCTCACGGCACTTGGCCAATCGGCAGTCGAGGCTTTGCCACCTGAAACGACCGCCCTCGGGGCCCTACACCGTCATATTACGGGCGGTCACCTCTCAGAAGGGGCCGGTGCCAAAGGCGCTTTTCAGCCCATGAATGTGAACTTCGGCCTTTTTCCCTTCATCGAAACCCCAAAGACAGACGCAGAGGGCAAACGCATCAAAGGCAAGGAAAAAGGGTTCGCGCGCAAACGCGCATTATGCGCTCGTGCCCTCACTGATCTTGATAACTGGCTATCCACAACAAAAAGAGCTGCTTGACCCAAAGAGGGAGGAAACTTTTCATGCTGCTGCGCCGCGTTATGGATCACGTCACAGATCAGAACTGGCTTGCTGTCGGTATAGATTTTCTGATCGTCGTTTCCGGTGTTTTCATTGGTCTTCAGGTCTCTGAATGGAACGACAATCGCAATGATCGCATGGCCTATGAGCTTGCACGCGAGCGCTTGATTGCAGAAACGCAGGCAAACATTAATGCGGTCGATGGCTTTCTTGCCGGTAAGGAAGCCAACTTACCAGTAGTTCGAACATCAATTGATATTCTGCGTAACTGTAATAATGCCCCAGAAGACCTTGAAAGTTTCCTCCCCGGACTGAATATCATCAGAGGAACACCGACCCTGCGCCTGCGCCATACGGCGATTGACTCGCTCACGGGTAATGAGGTGTTCCTCGCCCAACAGCATGAGACAGAACGCAATCGCCTGGATGAACTGCGTCGACAGCTTGCCCAGGCACAGGATACCCTGAACTGGCTGGAAACATGGCCATTCGACTCTCCGATAGAAAACCATCCTGCTGTCGGCATGAGTGAACTTGTAGAGAGCACTGTTATCCACGGTATTTTTGATCGACGCCTGACTCTCACTGTCCCACTCGCAGAGGCCTGCACGGACCGAGAACTCGCCAAGCATTTCTACCTCTGGGAACGCGTAGCCCTGTTCCAGTCCTTACGCGCGGGACAGGTAAAAACCTGGCTGGAAGAAAACCTGGCCGTGATGGGTGAATGAGGCATAGACCTTCACAAGCTTTTATTTATTGTTTCAAATTTGTGACGGTTATCCTCAAGTAGATTTTGCTGAGTGATAAAAGAAGTATTGCATGTACTAAAAGAGTTCTTTTTACAGACGTATCAAAGATAGCAACCGAAAGACAGACAACGTAATATTTGATTGAGCTATTTATTTAGGGTATTTTACCTTAAAATCTATCTGGAGAGATAAGTGACAAATGTAGATTTCAATTTATCTGACCTTAATGGTTCAAATGGCTTCATTCTGAACGGACTTGAAGAAAGAACTTTTAGTGGGGCTTCAGTCGCAGGTGCAGGTGATTTAAACAAGGATGGATTTTCTGACATTTTAATTGGTGCGCCAGGTGGGGATAATGCCAG
>JALEGM010000210.1 GCA_022763145.1 Aquisalinus sp.
CGTTTCATCAACTCAGACGGCGGGTTACTTACGGATGCAGGGCAACAAGGTTTTTCGGGAAGCCGTCAACCGTATCTCCTCGGCGATGATGGAAGCTGCCGATGCTGCAGGTATTGCACCAGCTGATATCGACATATTTGTGCCGCATCAGGCCAACCAGCGGATTATTGATGGTGTGGTCAGAAAGCTTGGTATCTCGGAAGACAGGGTAATTTCCACGATCGCTCAGCATGGTAATACGTCGGCAGCGTCCATACCGCTTGCTTTCGATACAGCGCTAAAAGAAGAACGAATTAAACCGGGTGATCTCGTGATGCTGGAGGGTATGGGAGGAGGCCTGACCTGGGGGGCTGCCCTGCTGCGCTACTGATTTTAGCGCGCCGATATAAAACAATGATATTTCAAAGGCTTACTTGATTTAGTTTATTGACCCGAGCGCGCAGTTTTGTCTATTCTGTGAATATTACATATCGGGGTAATAACATGGCCAGCAAAACTCTGACGCGAGCAGATCTTACAGAAGCCGTTTATCGTAATGTCGGCCTGTCGCGTAATGAGTCATCAGAGCTGGTTGAAAACATTCTTGAGACAATAGCTGACCGTCTTGAAGAAGGCGAAACCGTGAAGCTTTCTTCCTTCGGCACATTTGCTGTGCGCGAGAAGAACGAGCGTATCGGGCGCAATCCGAAAACAGGAGAAGAAGTACCGATCAAGCCACGCCGTGTGCTGAGCTTTCGGCCATCTCATGTGCTTAAGGATCATATCAACAGAACAATGCAGGGCGGGGAGAGCAGGGACAGGGCAGCTGAGTGACCAAATCTCCTGACGCTTTTCGAACCATAAGCGAGGCAGCAGAACAACTGGAGCTGCCGCAACATGTCCTGAGGCACTGGGAAGACACTTTTGGCTATATAAGACCAATGCGTCGTGCCGGCGGGAGGCGCTTCTATCGCACTTACGATATCGAACTGCTCAATGGTGTGAAAACCCTTTTGCATGATGCGAAGTACACGACCAAAGGTGTACAGCAGATATTCAAGGATAATGGCGCGCAATATGTTGCTGAAATAGGGCGTAAAGCACTTGCAGGTGAGCCATGGGCATTGGAAGCTGACGAAGATAATCCAGCCGATGAAATCTCAAACCCTCAGTCAGAGCTTGTGAAAGGCCCAGCAACAGATCAGTCACCGGATGAATTATTGATCAGGCTCAATGAGATGCTGCAAAAGCTTGAGGCTGTGCAGGACAGTCTTGATGAAGCCTTGCTCGCAGTTGACACGATCACAGCCATTGATGATCGTTAAAATTTCCCTGCTTGGTTTCAGATCAACCAGGGCTACCAGACAAGTTCTCCCAGCACTGCCACATAATCGGTGATGATACCGTCAACACCAAGCGTCAGCAGGTCCTGCATTTCCGCAGGGTCGTTGATCGTCCAAACGTGAACACGGATATTGCGTGTCTGTGCTGCATTGAGCACGCGTGGATGTACCAGGTTCAGGCCGCTCTGTTCTCTCGGAATTTGCATGGCAAAAGCCGGTGTGGGTACAAAACGTGAGAGACCGAGACGTGCTGCGATCACAAAGTTTCGCACCTCAGTTGCGGACATGCTGGTTGCAACTTCAGGACAGTCATTGCGGAATACCATTAGCGTGGAGTGATCAAAGGCCGCGACCATCACCTTATCGGTCATGTTCTGCCTCCTGATCTCTTTGCATAATTCAAGGGCAGCTCGAAGTTTTTCCGGCCCTGGTTTGACTTCAATGAGCCAACGGGCATCTCGGTGTCGGGAGAGGGCTACGTCAACTCTCGGAATACCGATGTCACCGTTAAGCGCTTCTTCTGTTACGGTGTCGGCGCGCGCGATCGAAACTTCTGCCCATGTCATCTCGGCGATGACACCGCTCATGTTGGTTGTGCGATCAATCGTGTCATCGTGAAGCAGAACAAGAATGCCGTCTTGTGTACGCTGCACATCCACTTCAAGGATATCAGCTCCCATGGATGCAGCAGTGGCGAGCGCGGGCAGGGTATTGGGTGGTTGCACCCCTTGTCCCGCGCCGTGGGCAATAATCTCGGCCCGATTCTTGGGGGCATTCGAAAAAAATATATGTTCGGGTTGGGGAAAGGTCGGCCATAATATGAGGGCCGTCAGGCCGATACTAAAAACAGCAAGTATGACGAGGCGGCGCATACATTTTAATCCTCAATGCGATGATCACATTTGAGGCTGCTATGTGCGTCTAGGCAACCTTAATTTCAGGTGCCGACATGTTGCCTGTCTTGGTCTCTGCCGATCTACCGACATTGTTGCAGGCGCGGGGCAGGGTGATGATAAACCGTGCCCCTTTCTCATAATCCGGATCCAGGTTAATCTCGCCATCATGGCGCTGGGCAATTTTGCGGCATAATGCCAGTCCGATACCGGCACCTTCGACTTCGTCTTTACGAACCAGTCGTTTGAATGGCTCAAAAACTTTCTCCATATACTCTTCAGCAATCCCTGTGCCTTCGTCTTCAAGGATAATACGGCACGTGTCATCGGTTGAGCGGCCTGCATAGACGCGGATAACAGGGCTTGTATGACCTGAGTATTTGCAGGCGTTCACGATCAGGTTCTGGAAAAGCTGCGTTAACATGCCTTTAGAGCCAACAGCATCCGGTAGTGGATCAACCTCCAGAGACGCTGATGTTTCTTTCAGAAGAATGCGAACCTGACCCGCGGCTTCTTGAACAACGCCGTCCAGATTGACGACTTCACTCTCAACCTCTGCCGTGTCTGTGCTGCTCAGTTCATAAAGACTTTTCACAATGTGCCGCATACGCTGACTGCAGGACATAATAATATCAAGAGCCTCCTGTGCGTCATCTGTAAGCGGTGTTTCTGTACGTTCCAGTTCTTCACGCAATACATGGACAAAGGCTTCACTTTGACGAAGAGGGGTTTTCAAATCGTGTGAGGCGACGAAAGCAAACTCCTTCAAACTTTTATTCAAGCGCTGCAGGCTTTCTTCTCGATGTCGAAGTTTTTGTGTTCGTTCACTAACAACGTTTTCAAGAGAAGCAACAAGTGATCTGAATCTGTCATCTCGCTCGCAGATAGCAGTTGCAAGAGTGCCCAGTTCATCTTTCCTGCTGCTTAACAAGCGGATCGTATTCTCTGAATTTTGATTTTTGTTCCGCGCTGCCAGGCTCAATTTATAGAGTGGCTTAACCACAGTTTGGCGCAGTAGCCTGTAATGCAGATAAATTCCCCCAGTTGTCGCGAGGATTACGAAGAGCAGTATCGGGAATATCACATTGATGACTTTGCCA
>JALEGM010000211.1 GCA_022763145.1 Aquisalinus sp.
AGGCGTCTGCGGACTTAAACCTTTATTAACCAAGTGTCAGCACTCTCTCAACCGAGGTTAACCGAGTGTGACCCGGAGGATAATAATGCGTGCAAAAATATTCCTGCTGGCTGGCAGTGTTTCATTTCTGGGCTTGACGGCCTTCGCTGAAGAGCAGGGCGCACCTGTTGAGTTTGCGACCGATCCCGGCAAGGCACACCCCAAATATATTGAAGAAGCACTCGCGGCTGGCCCTGACGAGCGTGTTGTTGCGGCAAGCGCCGATCAGTCAATCGAAGCTATGATGGCGTCCGAGCCGATATACGAAACTGTTGACCAGTCACAGGTGATGCAAGGTCAGGCTGCTGATTATGGCAGTTTTGATTATGGGTACGCCTCCAACGAAATGGACATGGCTGTTGAAACCAGTGTTGCTGCCTCCAGTGCGCCAACGCAACTGGTGACAGATCGCGCTGCCAGTGCTGCGCCTGTACAGCAGGTTGCTATGCAGGCGCCGGCAACGCCGCGCCCGTATCAGAAAGATCCGATTTATCAGGTGGCTGAGAATACGCAGTCAGCCCCAGCTGTCGCTACACAGGGCCTGGCTCAAGGCTATATTCGTGTGCAGCCAGGTGATACTGTCTATGCGCTATCACGCCGATATGGTGTTAAGGCGAATGCTATCATTTCTGCAAACCAGTTGCCTGCGCCATATGCTTTGCAGGTTGGGCAGGTTATTCTGATCCCGGGCCTTGGGCAACCTGAGGTTCGTCAGGCGCAATATACGCCGCCACCTCAGCAGGCCGCTCCAGCGCCACAACCGGTTTCTCAGCCACAGCCGCAAAGCCGTACACAGTCTTATGTCGTCCGTCCTGGGAACACGCTTTATTCGATTTCCCGGGCCTATGGGCTTGATGTTGCAAGCGTTGCTATCGCGAATGGTTTGACACCTCCTTATACGCTCTCAGTTGGCCAGCGTCTGGTCATTCCGTCAGCAGCACAGCCTGCTACGGCGGCGATCCCTCAGGCAGCTCCGACGCAGCCTGTAAATAACGCTAATCGGAATACGTATATTGATCCGCAAGCGAGCAGTACCTACCGCCGGGAAGCCGCAGCTCCGACAACGGATATCCCGCGTTCGGTCTCCTATGCGGTGCCTGAAAAATCTAACAGCAGCAGATTCGATTGGCCTATCCAGGGCATGGTTGTCATGGGATATGGTCTTGCACCAGATGGCCGCCGCAATGATGGCATCAACATCGCTGCACCGGTTGGTACGCCAATCCGCGCCACGGCGGATGGCGAGGTTGTTTACCGCGGTTCAGACCTTGAAGGTTACGGTAACCTTCTTCTGATCAAGCATGCTGGTGGCTGGGTTAGTGCCTATGCGCACACAGATGCCATGCTGGTCCGCAAGGGTGAAAACGTCCGTAAAGGACAGGTAATTGCCAAGGTTGGGACCACAGGTACTGTCGATCAGCCCCAACTACACTTTGAATTACGTCATGACCTCAAGCCGAAAGATCCGATTGCTGCGCTTGAGGGCAAACTTGACACGTTGGCGCAATAAGGTCGTCAGCTAGCAAATTTTTGTTGCGTGAAACGGTTGAACTTTCAAGGGTCCCTTACGGGGCCCTTTTTTTTAACGGGGCGCATAAAGAGCAACTGGCTGCTTAATACCACGAAGCTCGGCTTTTGCGATCTCCTGCATATGTCCAGGGACAAGGGCTGAGAATTGAGCAGAAGCTAGAATATCCTGATCGTATTCCTTACATTTCTGTTCCAGGCGGCTCAGCAGATTAACATCTTTGCCGATGATCGTGAAATCAAGTCGATCCGCTGCGCCGATATTTCCGAACACGACTTTTCCAAAGTGCAGAGCTGCTACGACGCCATTATTATCAACACCGCCAGTATCGACCAACATTGCGGAACGAAGCGCTTTTTGCGCGCATTGCAGCGCTTTCTGACAGGTCTCGCTATCAAGTTCACTGTTATGATGTATCGGGAAGACTACCAGGATTGCATCACCTATGAACTTTAATACTTCACCCCCGGCTTCCTCGACCGGGTGGCAGATGGCGTCAAAGTAACGATTCAATACGGAAACTAACTCTTCCGAGGGCAGTGTGTCGGACAGTTTGGTAAAACCACGGATATCGAAAAGCAGCATTGCTGCTTTGATTTCTGACACGTCGCCGCGTTTGATCCTGCCATCGATAATAAGTCTGGCGGGTTCTGTTCCAACATATGATGACAATACCAGACCATGCCGTCGCCGCATGTTATTCAACTCAAGTAGCAGGGAAAGAGCAGGAGAGATATCTCTGATGAGTTGTTCTTCGTCGTCGATGAAACCGCTATCTCTAGCGGATATCCATGTGCTGGTATTTCTGTACCCGTCCGAGAATGTAAACTCTACGCAAAGGTGCTTTCGCGTTTCTTTGGCGTCCGCAATATCTTGCATTGCAATTAGAGGGCTTTTTCCAGATGCCCTGCGTGAGATTGACCCGGCTCTGGACCTCCCAATTTTGCAACGGTGACCGAACAATTGATTATCAGAGATCAGTTCACCGCTATGATGAGGAGCATACCATAACTCCCAAGGCTTTCCAGGGGCCCACATAAAGTAGGCATGAGCGAAAATGGGATGGACAGCATGATTTCGAAAAACGGCACCGCTTAAGGAAACCCCTCCCGCGAGGAGCCTCTCGCACAGACAGCTCCATACATCACCTGAATTGTGAAGTTGCCTGGCGGGCCCAAGTAGCCATTCCAGAATTGTATCTCGTGTCAACTTCACTGGTCCGTTCGCGTACATAATCAGAGCGCTAGCTGTATGATAGCTTAAAACGAATACCAAAATGTTGATAGATTTAGAGCGTGCTGACCTAGTGCTTGTACTGCGCGATCAAGCAACACTGGCGCCAATGCGGGCAGGATCTTTCATCAGTAAGCGGTGTGCCAGATAGGCCGGGTTCGCATCAATCAGGCCATCTGCGATAAATGGTGCTTCAGAGAAATGGGCGAGGGCAAGGTTGCTCTCAAAAGCCGCACTCACAGCTGCTCCAATACGACGCGAGGTGTCAAACTTTGTGATGATGCAGCGCCGAACACCAATGTCGCGGAAGGCATTGGCCCAGTCGATATGCTCATGCATATCACCACTGGCCGGTAAGACCAGAAGAGGCTCAGCCTGCAGGGAGTCCCGGAAGGCTTCCATGGCAATAATGTCGGCTGGCGCGAACGGGCTGACGCCTGGCGTATCAAGGATCAGGATGTCATCCGGCTTTTCGTTGCGCATAACATCTATTACGTCCTGCGGGTCCTCAATCGGCCAGAAGCGGGTATCCAGTGCTTCGGCATAAGTGGTCATCTGATCCAGCGCGCCAGCGCGGCCAATGTCGGCGCAGAGGAAAGCTGCGCGTGCGCCCATCCCCGCAGCCCTTGCAGCAAGTTTGGCGGCTGATGATGTTTTGCCAGCGCCTGTCTGGCCCATCAGCATAATCGGTACGTCTTTTGACAGGGTGAGGGGGGCGAACCGCAGTACCCGCGCAAAAGCATACTCCAGCATAGCTGTCAGGTCTTTTTCAGGCGCATTGCGCGCTTCAACAGCTAGGGCCTTGATCAATTGAGGGCTGATGCCTTGAGGTTTTAGCTTGTCTGCCAGCTCTTTTTGTATTGGGTCCGTGGTATCCGCGCGGTTGCCTTGCAGTTTGCTGCTGAAATCGCCTTTCAAGCGACTGAGTGCTGATGTTGACGCAGATCGCTCTACCCGCGCGTGTAACCCGGAGCCTTCGACAGATCTGTTCTGCTGCGGTGCTTCCTTACCTGCACGGGTGCGACTGGCAAGAGAAGAAGTAGGTTTGGCAGGCGCAGGGCGTGCGAAGTTGGCCGGCCCTTCTCCTTCAAAGAGAGGAACGCCTTTTTTGATGGCCCGGATTTCAACCTTGCCGTCCGGGCGTTTTTTACTGGCAAGAATGACCGCATCCGCGCCCAAGGCAGAGCGCATGACTTGCTTAGCTTCTTCCAGTGAAGAGGCAGTGAACGTCTGAAAACTCATATAGGACCCAGCTTCCCGGTTAGCCCAATATGGTGTGATAACGCCTGTGCGCAACTTTGTGAAGTTGCGACACGCTATTCAGGCGCAAAATTCACTCAGAGCATGTGGGCTCATCATAGAGTGAAGTTAACCGTATCTGGTTTGAAATGACTTCAGCTGCGGTATTGCTGGATGCGCGTTGTGCGCAGGCCCTGCATGCCGTGCTTTTCGATACCATGTTCCCAGGAAGCATATTCCTCCTCGGTCAGTGAATATCTCTCACAAGCCTGTTCCAAGCTTAGCAAGCCACCACGTACTGCTGCCACTACTTCAGCCTTGCGCCGGATTACCCAACGCTTCGTGCTTGTCGGCGGCAGATCCTTCAATGTCAGGGCGGTCCCATCCGGCCCGATGACATATGGCTCTCGTCTTACGAGGCCCATTGATTTGTTATTACCCACGTTCACCATAACCTACTTCTCCCTTACACAACTCCGGGAAGTTTCTTTGACGAGGATCAATCTACACAAACGCTGTAAAAAAACGGCTAAGTGACAGGGTAAATATTTCCATAACCCGTTGAATAAACTTGATTTTTCAAGGCCTATTGTGTGTCGTGCTGGTACGTTTTGCCGCAATGGCACAGGCATAGAGCCTGTTCACGGTTGAAAACTGGCACGCTGCATCTTTTAGCTTTCATGGTGGTGGGTATCCGAGCTTGACCTTTTCCCATACTTACCCAACATGCCATTTGTCAGATGGCTGGATGGTCGCGGCGTTTTCGCCGAGGAAAGTCCGGGCTCCATGGAAACAAGGCGCCGGGTAACGCCCGGCCGGTGAAAGCCGAGGGATAGCGCCACAGAGAGTGGACCGCCCGTTACGACGGGTAAGGGTGAAAAGGTGCGGTAAGAGCGCACCGCGTCGGCAGCAATGCAGATGGCATGGCAAGCCCCGCCTGGAGCAAAACCGAATAGGGACAGGGTCCGCAATTATGCGGGGGCTCGTTTTCAGGCCTGCCTGTCCGGGTTGGTTGCTGGAGAGGCTGCGCAAGCAGCTGCCCAGATGAATGATCGTCTTCCAACAGGAAACAGAACCCGGCTTACAGGCCATCTGACACTTTAATTACGCAGCCTCAGAACGTCGATCTTGATTGACGAACCATGTTTTCCCATGTTATCCCAAATTTTACCAATCAAGCCCAAAAATGTTCTTTATCTGTCAGGCGGCTCTGAGCGGAAGAGGGATGGCAAACGCCATGGAAGTAGAGAACATCCAACGGTCGAAATTCAGCACCCGCTTCCTTGGGGCGCAGGAAAACAAGATCGACAGCAAAGGCAGGCTCTCTATCCCGGCACACTTCCGAGCTTCCCTGCAAGACGGCCAGGAAAGTGAGCTTCTCTACTGCTTTCCGGCGTTCAATCGTCCGGTGATAGAGTGCGGCGGTGCTGATCTTCTGAGTGTCTTGATGAAGTCAGTCTCCAATCATGATGTTCTCGATGAAGAGCGGGAAGCGCTCGAAATCGCAGTACTCTCTCGTATTCAGCAGCTCTCTTTCGACGACACTGGGCGTATCAGTCTGCCTAAAGTATTGCGCGACTATGCGGGTCTTGGTGGTCTTGCTGCGGTGGTCGGGATCGGTGCGAGATTTCGGATCATGAGCCCCGAAGTTCATGCGCAGGTCCTCGCTCTGGCCGATGCGACAGCTGCCGCCAATCCCGATGTTGTACGCGGGCGCAGCCTGCCGAGCATCTCCGGGTGGAGTGGTCCGGATGAGTGATGCTTACTCCAGAGATTACGGGCATTTGCCAGTGTTAGCCGCAGAGGCCGTCTCAGCGCTCGCCCCTCAGGACGGGGAAACTTATGTAGATGCTACGATGGGCGGCGGTGGTTATACGCGAATGCTTCTTGAGCGAGCCGATTGCCGTGTTATCGCGTTTGACAGAGACCCTGCGGCGATGCAGGCAGCGCAAATCTGGGCTGAGAAATATGGGTCCAGACTGACAATCGTGCAGCGCCCTTTCGCTGAGATGGTTGAGGCCTTGGAAGAAGTATCCATTAGCCAAGTGCATGGCGTGGTGATGGATCTTGGTGTTTCTTCCCTGCAACTGGACGAAGGTATGCGCGGCTTCTCGTTCCGTCATGACGGCCCCTTGAACATGCGGATGGATCAGCAAAGCACTCTTGACGCACGGGAACTATTGAACCGGGCTGAAGAAAAAGACCTTGCTGATATTTTTTATATTTATGGTGAAGAGAAGAAATCCCGCATTGCTGCACGGGAGATCGTGCGTGTGCGGCAGTCAGAACCGATTGAGACAACAGGCCAGCTGTCGACACTTCTTGAGAAGGTACTTGGGCCCCAGGGCAGAGAGAAAATCCATCCGGCGACGCGTATCTTCCAGGCCATTCGGATATTCATTAATGATGAGCTTGGGCAGCTTGCAAAAGGTTTGCTCGCTGCAGAGCGTATCCTTGCGGCTGCAGGCCGATTGGCCGCGGTTACCTTTCACTCGTTGGAAGATCGTCTCGTGAAGCGGTTCCTGACACAACGCAGCGCGGTTCAACAAGCTGGCTCAAGACATATGCCTGATGTTGTTACGTCTGACGTAATGCCAACTTTTTCCCTTGCTGCGCGGCGGCCTGTCCTGCCGTCTGCTGAAGAAATTGCTGCCAACCCCCGCGCACGATCTGCAAAGCTACGTGCCGCCGTAAGGACACAAACACCTGCTCAGGAGGTAGGGCCGGAATTTTTGCGGAGTATTGGTTTGCCCCAACCTGTCTTTTCACCTGCTTTGAGAAACTGGAGCTGATTTCCCATGATACGTCTTGCTACAATTTTCTTTTGCCTGTTGCTGGCCGCTGCCGCAGCCGGGCGCTATCAGGCAGAGGCAGGTGTTCGCGCGCAAAAGGCTGAAATTGAGCGTCTTGAGAGCCTGATTGCAGAAGAGGAGGTGGCTATCAGCCAACTTGATCTTCAGGTGGAAGTTCTGGAGTCGGCAGAACGGTTATCGCGCTTATCTGCACAAAAATTGTCTCTAGCACCTGTCCAGGCTGATCAGTTACATACAGCAGAAGAATTTGCCTCATTGCTGACAGTCGATATGCCTGAAAACGCAAAACCACTTCCCGTAAAGAACAGTGACTTCATCGTCGATGCTATCGCGATGGCAGATTTTCAAAAATTGAGATAGGTCGCATTTAGATGAAACTTTTCCTCTCCAGAAAAGGTAACAAGCCTGAAGCGCGGCTGGTCCATGAATCTCAGCTTATGCAAGCTGATAATGCAATCAACAAGGTGCTTCCTGTTGATAAACGTACAACTGTACAAAGTCGGGAGCAGCTTCAGGTTAGCCAGATGCGCGGGCGAATATGGCTTTGCCTCTGTGCTTTTATGGTTGTGTTCTCAGGGTTATCGCTCAGGCTGGCTGACCTCACGCTTATTGACGCTGATAAGGCGGAACAATCTCCTGTGCGATCTACGCAGATAACGCAGGATCAGCGTCCTCTAATTCTTGACAGGAACTTGAAACGTTTGGCCATGAACCAGGAAGTGGTCGGTGCCGGGATCATCACGCGCGATGTCTGGGATCCAGCCTCGACGGCACGCCAGTTGGTGACAGTGTTTCCGCAAATGGATGAGCTAGCATTAAAACAACGACTGCAGGACAGAAAATATATACCGCTTACAGATAACCTGACAGAGGATGCTTATCAGCAGTTAGCCGCGCTGGGGCTGCCTGGTGTCGAGTTTTCGAGCAGTGTCCAAAGGGTTTATCCGCAAGGGGCGCAAGCCGCCCATGCGCTGGGATACACGGTGCCCGGACGCGGCGGTGTTGCGGGGCTTGAAAAAGTGGTCGATCAGATGTCTGATCGGGAGCCGCTGGTCTCATCTCTCGATATTCGCGTACAGCAAATTCTTGAGGAAGAGCTCTGGCGAACCAGCAATGAGTTTTCTTCGATTGCGGCCTGGGGCGTCATTCTTGATGTGACAACCGGTGAAGTGATCGCAATGGCGAGCCTGCCTGAGTTTAACCCTAATGAACCCGGCGAGAGTAACGTATCCAGTTGGCGTAACCGGGTAATGTATGATGTGTACGAATTGGGATCTGCTTTCAAAATTTTGACGGCGGCGAGCGCACTGGAAGCTGGTGTTACAGACACTTTGCGACAGTATGATGTGCGGCATCCTTTGCAGGTTCGTAATAGAGCTATCTCTGATTATCATCCCAAAGGCGGGTACATGAATCTGACAGAGATTATGCAGCATTCCTCGAATATAGGTATGGCGCGTATAGCACTTGATCTCGGCGCGGATACACTGTCGCTTTATCTGACGGCGCTTGGCCTGACGGCGCCACTATCTACAGAGCTTCCGGAACAACGGGCACCTATTTTGCCAACCAGGTGGGGAGAGGTGGAAACAGCCACAATTTCTTATGGCCACGGGATTGCTGTCACACCGCTTCAGCTTGCTGCTGCCATAAGTGCCACAGTTAATGGTGGTGATTATATTAAGCCCACTTTCCTGAAGCGCAGTAAACCGGATGATAGCGAGAAAACAGCCCTGTTTTCTGCAGATACAAGCGCGACCATGCGCTTGATGCTACGGCAAGTCATTACAGATGGCACTGGCCGTAATGCAGATGTGCCGGGGTATTATGTTATCGGCAAAACAGCAACAGCTGATAAACCCTCTCCATACGGTGGATATAAGCAGGATGAGCGGCTTTCAAGTTTCGTTGGTGCTTTCCCTGGTTATGATCCTAAATATCTGGTCCTTGTTTCGTTTGATGAACCACAACCCACCGCTGAAACCTATGGCTATGCAACAGCCGGGGTTGTCGCTGCGCCTGCGTTCCAGCGGATTGTTTCCCGTTCAGCGCCATTACTAGGCATTAAGCCAGTGGCTGATGACCTTGCTTTTGCCCAATTCATGTCTGCTTTTCGTGAAAGACAGGAAATCCGCCTTGCGCTCGCGCCGCAAGGGGCTGTATCGCAGCATACTGACGCGCATCCAGATGAAGTGGCAAAGTTACTGGCAGAGTTGGGGCCATGAAATTAAGTGATCTGATTGAACTGGAAGAAGGTGCACAGGACGCAGACATTATCGGCGTCAGCGCGGATTCACGGCAGATAAAGCCTGGCTTTGTTTTTGCAGCATTACCCGGGACAGTTGTTGATGGCAGGCAATTCATTGCTCAGGCAGAGCAGAACGGTGCGGTCGCTATTATCGCTGAGCCGGGCACAATCACATCTGTTCCGTTACTGAGTGATACTGAGCCGAGATTGCAACTGGCTCAGCTGGCGGCACGCTTCCATGCCGGTCAGCCGGAAATGATTGCCGGTATTACCGGCACCAATGGCAAGACGTCCATCGCAAGGTTCTGCCAGCAAATCTGGTCGATGCTTGGGCATCATTCGGGTAGCCTTGGCACTCTTGGCGCGTTTTCGGATGGCTACGAATATACGCTCCGCCATACCACACCTGACCCAGTGGAAATTCATCAGGTTCTCTCAACGATGAAAACACTGGGTACGACGCACCTTGCAATGGAGGTATCAAGTCATGGGCTTGCACAATATCGTGCCCATGGCGTGAAAATATCGGTTGCGGCCTTTACCAATATTACCCGGGACCATCTGGACTTTCACGCAGACTTTGATGACTATTTTGCGGCCAAGGCGCGTCTGTTTACGGAGCTTCTGCCTGAAGGCAATGTTGCTGTTGTTAATATGGACGGTGCAGAAAGCCAGCGCATGGCTGACGTCATTAAAGCTAGCGGGCGTAACCTCATGACGGTTGGCAGGCGCGGAGAGGACATTAGACTGCTTGAGACATCGCCGACACAGGATGGTCAGCAGGTCAGGGTTTCCGTCAATAATGTTGAGAACAGCCTTAAGCTGCCATTGATTGGCTATTTTCAGGCAGAGAATGCTCTTGTGGCAGCCGGTCTGGTTGTTGCCAGCGGACACAACATTGAAGATGTTTTGCCGCTGCTGGAGCGCCTGAATGGGGCGCCGGGGCGGATGGAGCATGTAGCCAGCAGGCAGGTAGAAGGCGGCTCGGCCGGTGTGTATGTGGATTATGCGCATACGCCTGATGCCATAGAGACAGCACTGAAGGCAATTCGCCCTCATACCAAGGGTAAGCTTGTTGTCATTATCGGTGCGGGTGGCGACAGGGACAAGGTGAAACGACCACAGATGGGGCAGGCGGCTGCGGCGCTTGCTGATGAAGTGATTGTTACCGATGATAATCCGAGAACAGAAGAGGCTGCGATCATTCGAGCCGAGGTGATGCAAGGGTGTCCTGATGCGATTGAAGTGGCAGACCGTCGTGATGCAATTGCCGCAGGTCTGGAAAGGCTGGGGGATGGTGACCTGTTGTTGATCGCTGGCAAGGGACATGAAACAGGGCAGACTATTGGCACGGTTACGATGCCGTTCAATGATGCTGACGTGGCGCGGGAGCTGGTGGGGTAAGATGAATGCTTGGGAGAAGGCGGAATGAACGAGAATTTATGGACCGCGTATGAAGCTGCTGCCGCCACAGGCGGTATGCTGTGCGCGCGCGGTGACAGCGACGGGGCGGACTTGCCTGAGGAGTCCTGGAGCGCACGGGGTATTTCCATTGATACACGAACGATCCGGCCCGGTGAGATTTTTGTTGCTCTGAAAGACGCGCGTGACGGGCATGACTTTGTGCATACCGCCTTCAAGGCAGGGGCCTCGGCCGCGCTGGTCTCTAAAGCACCGCAGGATACGCCTGACGGGGCGCCGCTTCTCCTGGTCAATGACACGCTGACCGGCCTGGAGGCGCTGGCAGCTGCAGCACGGGATCGCTGTTTCGGGCAGATGATCGCCGTGACGGGCAGTGCCGGCAAGACCAGTACCAAAGAGATGCTCCGTACAGCGTTGTCACCTTCGGGCAAGGTTCATGCGGCGCAGCGCAGTTTCAATAACCATCTTGGCGTGCCTCTGACACTTGCTGAATTGCCGGGGGATACGGCGTTCGGCGTGTTTGAAATCGGTATGAATCATGCAGGCGAGATCACGCCGCTGACCCGGTTGGTGCAGCCGCATGTGGCGATTGTCACGACGGTAGCAGCTGCGCATCTCGAGTTTTTTGAGAATATGGCTGGTATTGCCGAGGCCAAGGCCGAGATATTCAAGGGTCTGCGCAAAAGCGGGGTGGCGATCCTGCCGCGTGACAATGATTTTTTTGACCTGCTGAAGCAGCGGGTGCGCGAGAATAACCCGGCTGGGGATACACAGCGGATCGTCACTTTCGGCAGGCATGAGGATGCGGATTATCAGCTGCGTGGGGTTGAGAGCCTTGGCGCAGAGGGGATGCATATTTCGCTCACTATTTTTGGCGAAGCGCATGACTTCCGACTTGGCCTGCAAGGGGAACATCAGGCGATGAACGCAATGGCGGTGCTGGCGGCTGTCGATCACGCAGGTGGTGACAGGGTCGCGGCGATGGAAGCGCTGGCAGGACTGGTGCCGGTTGAGGGGCGCGGGTTGCCGCAGAAGCTCTTGCTTGATGGTCGCGAGGTCACAATGATTGACGAGAGCTACAACGCCAACCCGGCGTCCATGGCGGCGGCAATAAATGCCCTGGCGCAGAACGACCCGAAGGCGCGGAAAGTTGTCGTGCTCGGTGAGATGCGCGAGTTGGGGCCGCAAAGTGCTGACTTTCATATGGACCTGGTGCCGGTGCTGGAAAATGCTGGAATCGACAGAGTGCACGCCGCTGGTAATGAGATGCGACCTGTGCTTGAAGCGTTACCTTCGACCATGCGTGGCGCGTGGGCAGAGCAGGCGATCGACCTTGTGGATGCTGTCTGTCAGGACCTGAAAGAGGGGGATATCCTGATGGCCAAGGGCTCCAATGCCTCAAAAGTCTCTGCTCTGGTCACAGAATTGCAGAACAGGGCAAAAGCCTCAGGATAAAGCCATATGTTATACGAGTTGTTTGTACCGCTGGCGGATCAGTTGCAGATTTTCAACGTCTTCC
>JALEGM010000212.1 GCA_022763145.1 Aquisalinus sp.
AGTCTATACACCGGAAGAGGAAGTTTACAGCCGCCGTCTTTGTCAGGAAATGGATATCATATACCGGGGTGCAGCCATTGACGCAGCTGATTTTTCCAGCGTACCCGCCCTTGTTCTTTCAGGCGAGCGCGATGTTATCACGCCGCCACTTTATGGTCAGGAACTTGCGGCGGATATTGAAGGTGTCCATGTGACACACCCAAAGGAAAGTCATGGTGTTATGTTCTGGACGGGAGATGATTGTCTGGTCGACGCCGCGGTAGGTTTTGTTGAGGCCCTGGAATTTACTGTCGCTAAAGATTGCTTGAAGGGGCGCTAGGGTAATTTGTTTTCAGTTTGTGCGGTTTTGTTAAGCGCGCTTTATACCGCTTAAAACATCGAGATGAAGAGCAAGATTGATATTCTGGATGGCCTGAACAGCAGCGCCTTTCAGCAGATTATCTTCAGCGGCAAAAGCAACCCCGTGCAACCCATCTTCGGAAATCGAAAAGCCTCCAATGATGGCGCCCGGTATGCCTGTTGCGTCTCTTAGCTCAGGTATTTCTGTTTGCACAGCGACTAAATCATGATTGGCGTATGTTTTGTCATAAAGAGTTCGCATTTTCTCCACAGATAGAGGTGTCTTGAAAGCCATATGCACAGTTACCAGGATGCCGGAAAATGCTGGGTGCACATGTGGTGTAAAACGAACATCATGTCCCAGGTGATGGGATATTTCGCGCTCGTGAATATGCCCCACAGGTGCATAAGGCATAAGGTTGCCCGATAATCTTTCCACGTCGTTCTTGGGGGATGGGTTGGTGCCAGCGCCTGAATATCCTGACACGCCAAACACAGAAGGGGGGGAGGCCAAGTGTTGTAAGCACGGGTATATCGCAAGCTGCGCAGCTGTTGCGTAACAGCCGGGATTCGCGATGCGATGGGCGCCTTTCAGGGATTGTGATCCTATGTAAAGTTCTGGCAAGCCATAGGCCCAGGCAGGGTCAAATCGATGGTCCGCTGATAAATCAATCAGTATTGTCTTGGGGCTTGCTTCTGAGAAAACCTCTACAAAAGGCTGGCTCGCACCATTCGGTAATGCAAGAATGCATATGTCGGGGTTGTGATAGGCCAATGCTGCCGGAGTAGAATTTTCAAACTTCAGTCCGTCAGGAGCCGGTGCTATCTCATTTACATCTTTTCCGGCCAGCTCCCGTGATGCGGCGAATATGAGATCAAGGTTTGGGTGCTTGTCTATCAGCTTAAGAAGCTCACGGCCAGTGTGCCCACGTGCGCCAATAAGACCGATGCTATATCTTTGTGTCATCTGAGCTAGATGCAATAATAGTCAGTTACCATAAGGGTACTGACCATTGAATTTACGGTTATTCAGCATATTGAGATAAGTTTCGGTTGCCGCAAATGTTTCGCGCCTCCGCCTGTTCTCTGCTGGTTGCAGCAGGATAACAGCTTCCAGTTTTTTTGCGCCTACGCGATTGACACTACCAGTCAAGCGTTGGCTTTCTCGTTCCGTAATCAGATCTTCATAGGTTCCAATCCAGTCAGAGCCTCCATACTTGATCTCCGGGAGTAGAAGGTTAGAGAGGCCTTTGCCACCCTTATAGTTGAGATAGACGATAGAAAAGCGCGGGAACCCTGCTCGAGAGGCTTCCCCGGCGGCGCGCGCCAGCAGGACATATTCCATTTCCTCAACGCTCATGACAAACGGGCTGAGAATATCAATGCGCATACGGTCATCGCCGATCAGTCTTACCTGCGAAATATCTACAATACCGCTCCAGACCTGGGCGCGCATGATCTGATTGCTGGTCACATCCCCTTCCTGATTTGGCAGAGGTTTGAATGGATAGGTTTTGAAGGGGTTAATGCTGGGGCGTTTCTGAACAAAGCGTTTGAGCTCGCCATCCACTTCCACCTCGACAACATCTCCATCAGGCTGTTCGCCGGGCTTAACCTCTATATCCTGCTTCTTTGGTGCCAAACCGCCGAATACATTACCGACGCCCCTCGCAACGCTTCCTCCGGCATTACCGATGCCCGCGCCGACAGTGCCAAGGCCTTTACCCACGCCGTTGGCGACGGTGCCAACCGGGTTCCGACGCTCGCTAACAGGCTCGGATAATTGCTGTGGTTCATTCTCGATAGGTTGTGGAGCTGATACAACAGTCTCAGTGGTGGGCTCGATTTCTTCCTGCTCTTCTTCACCCTGTCTTTTGGGGGCGAGGGAAGTCAGCGCGTTGCCAACGCCTTCGACCACAGCACCTGTGCCATCGGCAACATTGCTTGCCCCTTTGCGCACAGTCGCGCAACTTGCTGTGAGCATTGCGAAGCTAACCAACCCAATTAGGGGTAAGAGTCTGATTTTATTTTCCATTCCGGCCTGGCCACCACGTAACTGACACAACGCATATGTATTGATCGTTAATGTGATCTTGCCAAAAGGTAAATGGCTAAAGCCTGCAGCATTTATTGCGCTGCTGCAGGTTAGTTACTCATATTTTTGGGTAGTGAGGTCAGTAACACTGATAAACTGACCGAACCTTGCCGTCTTCCTCGTCATCTTCGACGTCGATCAGCTTGGCACCACCATCTCCATATTTACCACATAGCCGCATGGCTTCGCCGGCTGCTTTATCCGTTTCTCCCGGGGAGTGGATCACGGAGACATTGCGGACATCTGCAACACGGTCAGCATCAATGATAATGCACCCACTCAGAAAAAGTGGTGTTGCTATAGCCAAGCCAAGTTTAGCTGAAAAAAATTTGTGTCGGATCATAACGGTACTCCTGCTCGTTCATGTCCAACGCCCCTAACTCTTTTACAGTAGCAGAGATAATATGGCCAGAGTATGTCCTGGCTTAAATTCAGCGAGTGAGGATGTGATGACAGGACGAATTCTGGTTACCGGTAGTGCAGGGCATCTTGGTGAAGCATTGATGAGACATTTCCGGGAAGTGCATGAGGACGCTGTCGGCATTGACCTGCTTTCCTCACCCTTCACCGATCTGACGGGAAATATCTGTGATCGTGCCTTCGTGCGCTCTGCCATGCAGGGCGTGACTGCCATTATCCACACAGCAACCTTGCACAAGCCGCACATCGCCACGCATACCCGCCAGGACTTTGTCGATGTCAATGTCACCGGCACCCTTAATTTACTGGAAGAGGCAGTGGCAGCAGGCGTCGAGAAATTCATCTTCACCAGCACGACGTCACTCTATGGTGACGCTTTGCGACCTGTCGTGGGTGATCCTGCGGTTTGGGTTACGGAAGAAACGATACCGCAGCCGAAAAATATTTATGGTGTGACAAAAACAGCCGCAGAGGATCTGTGCCAGATTTTTCATCGAAACACCGGCATCTCCTGCCTGATATTACGAACATCAAGATTCTTCCCTGAGGAAGACGACAGTCGTAATTTACGTGAATTGTATACAGATGATAATACCAAAGCGAATGAATTTCTCTTCAGGCGGGTTGAGATTGAAGATAATCTGACGGCGCACATATGCGCATTGGACAAAGCCAGAGAAATCGGTTTTGCGAAATATATTATCAGCGCTACGTCACCTTTCATGCTTGAGGATTTAAGTGAGCTCGCAATTGATGCGCGTGCTGTCGTTCGCCAATACGTGCCTGAATATGAAGCCGTTTACGATAAATTGAACTGGCAGATGTTTCCCGAGATGGGTCGTGTGTATGTCAACGAAAAAGCCCGGATGGAACTCGGCTGGGAGCCCCGATACGATTTTGCGCATGTCATTAAACGATTGAGTGAAGGTATGGGCTTGCTCAGCCCACTTGCCCTAATGCTAGGGCGTAAAGGCTACCATGAAGAGAAATTCAAAGATGGGCCTTATCCTGTGGACAGTTTTTAGTCAGC
>JALEGM010000213.1 GCA_022763145.1 Aquisalinus sp.
GCAAAGCCGGCGGACAGATTTTCATACTTGTTCGTGATCTGCTCCTCACGAGCCTGATTAAGGTCTGCCTGCGCATCCAATAACTCAAAAAGTGTTCGACGCCCCGCCTCAAATTGAAGAAAATAGAGCTCAACAACCCGCTGACTGGCCGCGAGCTGGGTCTCAAATATGGAAGTCTTGTCCTGGCTGGTGCGCAAAACACTCAGAATGTTATAGCCATCCTGTCGTAACTCATTCCTGACCTTTACCAACTGCTGCTCAACCTCATTACGCCTGGCCACCAGCTGATCTTTCCTGGAACGTGCCAGCCCGCCATCATAAACATTCCAGGTTGCCGTCACCATGACCCGACCATCCTGCTGCCATGGCGTGTTACCAAGCACCTGATCCTGATATTTCCCAGCCAAATCCACACGAAACTCAGGAAGATAGGCAAGCTTGGCCGCCTCAAGCTGGTGATCAATCGAATTATAATCCCTGTACGCAGATTGTAATGCCGGATGTTGAGACAGCGTGTAATCGAGATTTGCCTCGTTGAGATCATACGCTGCCGTCATGTCAAACTCGGGACGGACAAGCTTGCCCGGTTCAAGGCCTGTAACACGCCGAAAGGCACTGATGGCGGCCTCTCTCTGATTCTCAAAGTCAATCATGTTGGTACGGGCGCGCTCAAGTCGCGTTAGAGCCCGCTTGACTTCCGCCTCCGTCGCATTCCCCCCCTCTCCATTCAGCAGAACGAGGTTGTATATGCGCTCATGCACAGCGACATTTTGACGGCTACTTTCAAGCAGCTCAGATGACGCCATCAAGTCGAGATAAGCGATGATCGTCGCCTGAATTGTTTCAGCAACCTTGTCGCGAAACAGAAACTCCTGACTGTTATAAAGCGCTTCTGCCCTTTGAACCGCGAGCATGGAGCGGCCGAAATCAAACAGTAACTGACTGACACGCAACGAAGCCTCCTGACGATTAAGACCATCCGTAGAGGCTACAGTTTCTCCGGTAACGGACTCGATACCCGTTCCAAACCCAACTTCAACAGTTGGCAACATCCCAGCCTTGGCACCTCGTATTGCAGCCACCCTGTCCTGAAGCCGCCAGTAGACAATGCCCAGTTCAGGATTATTCATCAATGTGTACGCAAGCACATCACGAAGCCCCAGAGACATACCTTCTGTATTTGGAGGGTTGTACAGGAGATCATCCACACTGGCTTCGGGACGTGTTGTTTCAACGGGTCCTGTTTCAAGGGCCTGTCGTAACTGATCCATATTTCCCTCAGATAAGGAAAGCTGTTGCCGAACCGAGGGGCGACTCAACAATACCGAAGCACTCTCTGGTGACCGCGCTGCATAATAGGACATGAAACTGCCCGCAGGAGGACCATCCTCGGATGCAAGCGCAGAGGGCGGAGCAAACGCTGCAACTGCCGCTATAGAAACAGGGAACATACGAGAAAAGAGGCGCCTTGCCTTCGGCACCACCCTTTCCTTTTCGCAACACGTTCCTGTGTTCTTATGCCGCCTCCAGCGCATCACGAGTCCACTCACTCCCTTAACGCGTTTTCGCGAACATTCTGAACAGGGCGCAGCAAGTAACTAAGGATGGTTTGCTTACCCGTCAGTATATCAATTTCAGCCTGCATCCCGGGAACAACAGACCTGTCCTCACCCAGATCGCCCGTTTCCGCTTCAATCCGAACACGGAAATATACATTGCCATCATCATCAACTAATGCATCAGGTGAGATTTCCAGTATGGTGCCCGGCAACCCACCAAAAGTTGAAAAATCATACGCGCTAATCTTGGCAATAACCGGCAAGCCCGGCCAGATCTGCGCGCGGTCACTGGGCAGTAATTTCGCCTCGATCTCCACCGCAGCATTATCAGGCACAATCTCGGCAATGTTCTGCCCAGGCCGCACAACACCGTCAATGTTATTGACAAAGAGCTTATTAATGACCCCGCTTGTCGGCGCGGTAACATCAAACCTCTGACTACGATCCTGCAGGGCAGATATCCGCTCATTCAGAAGCTCGATCTCCACCTCCGTCTCCCGCAACTCCCTCTGCGCTTCTGAACGGAAACGTGATTCAGCTTCGCGCCGGCGGGCCTTGACCTCAGCCAGAGCGGCCTCAGTTTGCGGTATCTGATAGCGTAGATTTGATACCTGCGTCACAATCTGCTGATACTGAGTTTCGTCCTGCAATAGTTCATTGCGCGAAATAGCACCACGGCCACTTAGCTCGCGAAGGTTGGTCAGTCTTTCTGACATCAGGTCCTGCTCGCGTGTCAGGTTTGCCAAATGCGAACGACGCTCGGATAATTCGAGCTCCTTCTGCTCAACCTGTTCATCAATAACACTTAACAGCTCAGCCTGCCCCTCTTGGCGCCGGGCATAATACGTCATCTCCTGGTTGATTTGATCTGGAAACTGTACCGCCAGGTCTTCATCAAAAATAACCTGCTCCGCACCTTGAGACTCTGCACGCAAACGGTTTGCCCGGATGCGCAGCGTATTTACCTCAAGAGTGGAGGAATCCAGCTCGGCTTGAGCAAAGCTATTCTCAATACGAACGAGCGTCGCCCCCTCAGCAACCTTATCGCCCTCAGCGACAAGAATTTGCTTAATAATACCACCCTCATAATGCTGAACAAAATTATTACGCTCCTGCGACACAACGCGACCACTGCCACGCGTTACGCGATCTACACTGGTAACCGATGCCCAGACCAGAAATACGAACAGAAACAGGGCAATAGTGTAGAGAAGCTGAACGCTCCCCTCTGTTGCGATCAGCCTGTTTCGACCCACAATGCCATGCTCTTCGAGACGGCTGAGATCTTCGTCCTTTTCGCCTTCTCTCATTGACACATCCATAAATTCTTAACCTTGGTTAATCAGAAAGCATTAACCAATCGTTACTAATTCCTCCGTAGCGTTAACCACTTAGAACTACGGAAACAGCCAGACAGGACGCAGGCATGTTTGAGACTCTTAGGAAAAGGTTTGCAGCTGCGCCTGGCAGCGCAAGGAAAGCCGCAGGCACACGAATGCCGCCTCAGCCTAGTCGAACGACTACTGCGAGAACAGGTCAGCTGCCAGACGCTATCCCTTTGCCTGCAGCAATTAACCGACTGGGTCATCACCTCAACAACGATCAAAGCAAGTCGGAAACCAGCGTTGTCAGAGAATACGGGCAAAAACCTGGCCGCACCTCAATTGATATGCTTGCGACAGAAACAGGTGTTGAGACAGAGCTTGCAAAAGTTGACCTGGATGGTCTCGACAAACCTGACTTTCCAATCATTGCCGTCACGAAGTCTGCCGCTGCATTTATTATCTGGGGCAGAGTCGGCAACACATATATTATCGAGGGCAAAGCAAGAGCGCGCGTTAACAGCGCGAGCCTGAATGAACACCTGTCCAGCCACTTCATCAAAGCCAAGCCAAAGTTACAAGACCAGGCGCCCGCGGACAATGCCTCTTCGGAAAACATGCTCAAGTGGCTATTCGACTTGATCTGGCGTAATGACCGACTGGCGCTGAGCCAGCTCTTGCTTGCAGCGCTGATTTGCAACATGTTCCTGATTGCGCTTCCACTCTTCATAATGTCTGTGTACGATCGCGTTGTCCCACATTCAGCCTTTGCGAGCCTGCAAGCCCTCACAATAGGTTTCCTCATCGTCTTATGTGCTGACTTGAGCTTGCGATTCGTAAAAGGCAAGATGACCGATGCGATCGGACTGGGTATTGCTCACAGACTTCAAATGAACCTGTACAGACGGCTGCTTAATATACGCCTATCCCGAAAACCAGCCTCCGCCACGGAAGTTAGTAATGTGCAGTCAGAACTGGAAACGATCTGTCTCCTAATGCCCGCTTTCCTCACCTCAATCGTAGCGGATACTCTTTTTGCTTTCGCAGTACTGGCCATCATCGCCAATATTGGGGGCTACGTCGTCTTGGCTCCAATCATTGGTATCATGATTGTCGCAACAGTCATTTTTGTTGGCACGTGGCACTCAAGAGCAAATGCGCAGCAAGCTTCAGTGCTGCGCGGCGCGGCGTCAGCCATGATATCGGAAACATTCGATTCTTTGACAGCCGTCAAAGCAACAGGATCCGAACACTCACTTCTTAAAAGATTTGAGCGTGTTACTGATGCCGCGGCCATTAAGGGCCACTTGGCGAGACAGAATGTCAGATTTTCTGCAAACATTCTGAACTCGGTCGTACAGGCTACAATCGTTGGCACACTTGTACTCGGTGTCCTCAGGATAGACGCCGGCGTCATGACAATCGGCAGCCTTGCTGCCTCCACCATTCTGGTAGGTCGTGCGATCATGCCGATAGGTCAGCTTGTTGACCAGACATCTCGCATCTGGACGCTAAAAGAGATCCTGCAGGGGACATTCGCCATGATCTCAGAGAAAGAAGAAGAAGGCGGTGAAAAAGACGGTGGAGAGAGCCGGAAGCTGCGCGGTCATTTGCAATTCAACAAAGTCGGCTTCCGCCATGAGGCATCTGAAGTAGAGGCTCTGAAGAACGTAACTCTCGAAATATGTCCCGGTGAAAAGATTGGCGTAATTGGCAAAAATGGCAGTGGGAAAAGCACCCTGTTGCACTTACTACCAAGATTACATGTGCCTAATACGGGCACTATGGTTATTGACGGATATGACGCCCGACAATACTCCCCACGCCGCCTCAGGCAAGAAATCGGATTTATGCCTCAGGAAATTGTTCTGTTTAATGACAGCCTGAAAGCCAATATCTGCCTCGGGACCGAAGATTTCACAGAGGAAGAGTTCACACGCGCTGTACAGCTTTCAGGTGTAGAACGCTTCGCCAAGCGACACCCTCATGGCTACAGCATGATGGTCGGCCCGCGTGGTGAATTTCTTTCCGCTGGCGAACGACAAGCTGTAGGCCTCGCCAGAACGCTCCTGAAACCTAAGCGCATTCTTGCCCTTGACGAACCGTCTTCACTGATGGACCACACATCGGAGCAGCTTCTGATCCAATCACTACAGGCAAACTTGCAAGAAACGACACTCGTCATCAGCACACACCGAATGAAATTACTCGACCTCGTAGACCGCGTTATCGTTATGGATCAGGGCGAAGTAACTATGGATGGTAATAAAGTTGATGTCCTGAACCGCTTGAAGCAGCCCGCCGTCGCACCCGACATACGTCAAACCGCTTAAAGCATTCAGCTCCTTCGCAAGTGTTAATGACCCGTTAACGAAATCCACCGTAAGCAAATGGTGTCAAAATCTGCGGTGTTGTTATGTTCAAACACGTTATCATTCCATTCCTGAGCCTCACACTGCTTCCTGCAACAGCTTTGGGGGGTGATGGAAGCGAAGGTCGTGCCGCCGGCGCATTTAGTGGCGGAACAACTGGTGTCACACTCGAGGTTAAAGCAAAACTCAGAAGCACGCTGGTCGCCAGGAGCGGTGTTAGCTGGCTGAATTTTGAACTGAACGGCGAAGAGCTGGATGGTATCACCTACGATAGCCAGATTGATATTAACACACTCTCCATGGCCGCAGATTACCACCCTTTCAAGAACCCATGGATGATGAGCGTCGGCTTGTATATGGGCAAGCGTGAGTTGAGCCTGAACTCCAGAATAACGGATAATGTTGTTATCGGTGGGCAAACCTTCACTCCCGGTGAAGTAGGCGAGATTGTCGGCGTCGCGGCGATGGACGATATCGCAACGTTTATCGGCCTTGGCTGGGACAACACCTTCTACACGCAAAAGAAATGGTCATACTTTGTAAGGGGCGGGATTACTGTTTCGGGCTCACCTAATATAGAGCTGACATCTGTAGGGGGTACCCTTTCCAATAACCCTGCCCTGATCAGTGAGCTTGAAGCAGAAGAAGCCTCCGTACAGGAAGATATTGACGAATATAAATTTTATCCCATTCTAGAAGCCGGAGCTTCTTACCGATTCTAGAGACGACTGGTGGGTTGTTGTTTAATCGCATCACCCTCAGCGCCTTGACAAGGCCAACACCTTCCGCCCATGACTTCCCCAGATGGTGCTCGAGAGAGCTCACAAGGGAAGCCGGTGCAAAACCGGCGCTGTACCCGCAACTGTAAGCGACGAGTGCTTGCTGACGAGCCACTGGAAGCCCCAAAAGCTTTCCGGGAAGGCAGCAACGCATGATTGAGGCGCGAGCCAGGAGACCTGCCATCACGTCGCTCGCCCTCGGCCGGGAATAGCCATCAGGGCTGGAGATCGTGTTCCAACGTAGCGACCCTATGACTGAAAACGCCCGCGCCAATGGCGGGGCTTGCAACGCTGTCTGATGATGGTGTGGAGAAGATATATGCTACGGACACTTTCCGGCCTGACCGGTGCCCTCATGATGAGCACGACCCCTTCTGTAAGCCTTGCCCTGGATGAGGATGAGATATTCGTCACAGGCCTGCGCCCGGTTGTCTTGGAGGACGCACCAGCAAGCATCACGATATTGGATGCAGATGCCCTCAGCATACGCAATACGCCTTATATCGCTGATCAGCTGCGCGCCGTGCCAGGCATTGGCGTTTCCCGGTCAGGGCCACAAGGTGGCCTGACACAGCTGCGAATACGCGGCGCTGAAGCCAATCATACACTTGTCCTGCTGGACGGCATTGAGATTTCTGACCCTGTGACAGGGGAAACGGACTTCGGCCTCTGGTCCAGCCTCAATATCGCGCGTCTTGAAATCTTGCGTGGTGAACAATCTGCTATCTATGGCTCCGATGCCATTGGCGGTGTCATCAATATCGTCTCCGATGTTGAGCCTGGCACGCGTTTCTCTGCAGAAGCAGGGTCAAACGACACTTTGCGTGCGGAGGGTCGCCACCATCTGCAATTTGGCGAACTTGATCTTTCTGCTGCGGGATCAACATTTCAAACAGATGGCGTAGATACTTCCGGCACAGGTGGCACGAGAGACGGAACCGAAGCAAGGACAGCCATGCTGACCGGACGTTTGCCATTGGGCGCTAACTGGTCAGCCCAAACAGTACTGCGCTTCAATCATGACGAAGTCGAGACAGACACTGACTCAGATTTTGATGGCGCTCTGGAAGATACTGACACTGAGACCATCAGCAAACAAATTACAACAGGCCTTGTTATCACAGGTCTAACAGGTCAACTCGATCACAATATCCGGTCTGCGTTCACTCGCATTGAGCGCACAAACAAAACAGCCGGTATAACTGACGGCCAAACAACGGGTAAACGGACCACGCTTGCATACAGCCCATCCTGGCACGTCACAAAACCTCAGCACGCTTTGACAATCAGTGCCTTGATCGACTTCGAGCGGGAAGATTATCAGCGTGAGTCGAGCAATACTTTGTTTGGTGATCCAAACCAACAGCAAACCTTCGACACTTTTGGTACTGCCATCGATGTCATCGCAAGAACTCATAACTGGACATTTCAAGCATCTGCCCGTCATGATAACAATGACGGGCGTTTTGAAAATGCCTCGACCTGGCGCGCTAGCGCCGCCTACAATTTGAGCGAACAAACGCGCCTGCGCGCAAGCGCCGGGCAAGGTGTCAAAAATCCAACCTTTACGGAGTTATTCGGCTTTTTTCCAGTCAGTTTTCTTGCTAATCCGGCCCTGAAACCGGAAAAGTCAATGAGCTATGAAGTTGGTTTGGACCAGAACGTCGGCCCTGCACAACTCTCCCTTGTATGGTTCGACGCAACACTGGAAGACGAAATCTTCACAGCATTCAACCCTGACTTCACCTCAATCGCGCGCAACCGTGACGGTCAAAGCACGCGCAGCGGCGTTGAAGCCAGCATCAACTGGCTGATATCGGATCAGCTCACCGTCAATGCTGCCTACACAAATACTTCTTCTCAAAATGATCAAAATGAGGATGAGTTGCGCGTCCCTGAACAGACTGCAAGTGTTGGTCTAGACTGGCAACCGACCAATATGAACGGTTTACGATTAGGCGGTGCAGCTGATTATGTAGGTGAACAGAAAGATATCTTCTTCTCTTTCCCTCAGCAGGATGTGAACCTTGGCGCCTATACGCTTTTTTCTGCTTCAGCCAGTTATCCACTCAGCCAAAACGTCTCGCTGACATTCAGGGGACAAAATATCCTCGATGAGCAGATCGAGGATGTAGCGGGTTTTCAGCAACCCGGCAGACAGTTCTTTATCGGCCTGAGAGTAAACTAGCATGCGTAGCACGCTGCTCTCGCTATATTTGCTGTTATGCGTAGGGTGCGCTCAGGAAAGTTTTGAAGCTGCTACGCAGGAAAGACCTGATCAGCGCATTATCAGTCTTGATTACTGTGCAGATCAATATGTCCTCGCACTTATTCCAAGAGATCAGATCATTGGACTTTCACCTGACGCTGAAGAATCTTTCTCCTATCTACGCACACAAGCTGCAGGCATACCGAAAGTCAGACCCAGGGCGGAAGATATACTTTTAAGACAACCCGATATTGTGGTTCGCAGCTACGGCGGCGGTGCCAACATAACACCTTTACTGGAACGCTCCGGAATCAAGGTTGTGCAGATCGGATATGCCAGTGACCTTGCAGGTATTGAGGCAGTTATAACCGCCACTGCCGCAGCACTTGATAATCAAGCCGGCGGCGACGCATTCGTCGCGCAATTAAGCGCGAGCAGAACTCCACAAACCTCCACAACACCTACCGCTAGCGTTTTATATCTTACCTCAAAGGGAGCTGTCGCGGGCAAAGAAACTTTAATTGATGACATCATCACCAGCGCCGGCCTTGAAAACTTCCGTACAGAAAATAGCTGGACGGGCAGTATCCCCCTTGAAAGCCTTGTATATGCGAAACCCGATATCATTGCCGCAGGATTCTTCGAAACATCTGACCTTGTCAGTGATATCTGGACGCCAACCCGACATCCGGTTGCCCAACGGCTTTTGAAAAAAGCGAGCGTAGTAGATATTCCAGGCAGCTGGACATCATGTTCCGCCTGGCCTGTGGCGAATGCAGTTGAAGCGCTCACCATCGCGGCTACAAACCATCAGGAAGCAAGCCATGACTGATCTGACAGACAGGCAACTACTTGGCATTATGGGAGGTATCGCCCTCCTCTCAATAGTTTGCGCATGTATGATCGGCAGTACACCTATGAGCGTATCGCGCATGATAAGCGCCCTACTGATGACAGGCAGCGCAGGTGACATCATTGTTTTATGGGAAATCCGTCTCCCTCGTGCACTTGCCGCTTTTCTTGTTGGCGCGGCTCTTGCAATAAGCGGCGCTTCTTTACAAGGACTGCTGCGTAACCCGTTAGCAGAGCCAGGCGTTCTTGGCGTTTCTGCCAGCGCTTCTCTTGGAGCCACGCTGACCTTATTTTATGGCCTCGCGACCTTCTCACCCATAGTCCCTGTCTTTGCTGCTATTTCAGGTGCAGTTGTCGCAACCGCATTCCTTGCCTTTGCAGCCTTTCATAATGCTTCAATGACAACCTTGATCTTGATCGGTGTAGGAGTATCCAGTTTCGCTGGAGGCCTGATGGCGTTGCTGCTGAATCTTGCACCAAACCCTTTCAGCTTAGCAGAACTCATCAGTTGGACGCTCGGTTCAGTTGCCAACCGCAGCCACGCTGACATTCTTATGGTATTACCTTTTATAGTTATTGGCCTGGCACTGATACTCAGCATCAGGCGTAACCTGTCTGCACTTTCTCTGGGAGAGAACACCGCCCAAAGTCTGGGTGTAAACTTGAGGCGGACAAGGCTTTTTGTCATTATCGGCACAGGTCTAATGACTGGAGCATCAGTCGCTATCGCTGGGGCAATCGGCTTTGTTGGCATTGTCGCACCCCATTTGGTCAGACCACTCGTACACTACGATCCGGCACGGATAATCTGGCCCTCTGCTATGCTTGGCGGTACAATGTTAGTACTGGCAGACATCGGTGTCAGGCTTATCCCGACAAATGCGGAACTACGCCTTGGAGTCGTGGCAGCCCTGATTGGTGCCCCCCTCTTTATCTGGATCGCTGCAAACCTAAGGCGTACGCATGACTGAAGTAAAACTACAGAACATCACGGCCCGCAAGGTTGGAAAGACCGTCCTCGAAAATGTGAACCTCAACCTCAAAGACGGAGAAATGGTCGCAATCGTGGGGCCCAACGGTGCGGGTAAAACGTCTCTGCTAGAAGTCACCTTGGGCTTATTGCCAGTGACTACTGGCAGTGTACAAATAAATCGCCAAAACTTGAGCCACCTAACGCCTTTAGCTTTGGCTCAGCAGGTCGCTTATCTACCACAAACGCGCCCCATGGCCTGGCCATTACGTGTTTTTGATACAGTAGCCCTTGGGCGCTTTGCCTGGGGCGGACCAGCGGGTAAACTATCCATCACTGATATTTCAATTGTCAATGAAGCGTTGCGGGCATGCGAAATCGAACACCTGAAAGAGCGGCAAACAGATCAACTGTCCGGTGGTGAACTTGCCCGCGTGCATTTTGCGAGAACGCTCGCCGGGCAAACACCTATCCTCATTGCAGACGAACCTGCCAATGCACTGGACCCAAAACATCAGTTACAGATCATGTCCCTGCTTCGGCGGTATGCAACAGCTGGTAAGTCCGTGCTTATTGTTATGCATGACCTTTCCCTAGCCGCGCGGTATGCGGATCGTCTGATCTGGTTAAAAAACGGGCAGATGATAGCAGATGGCACTCCGAGGGAAACGCTGACCTCAAGACAGCTTGAGCAAATATTTGAAGTTGATGCCGAGGTTACATGGAAAAACGACATGCCGGTTATCCTCCCAACCACACAGCAGCAATCCTCTACCCGGAGCCCGGAGGCTTAACACAAGACAGCTATGATTGTGGCTAATTTCGAGCACCAGACAATTATTAATTGACTTTGTATTATTTTTGTTCTATATACCTTGAGTGCTCTGCATAAGAAAGTTCACAAATGGTCACTCCGCAAGGAGTGGCGGCTCTTTGACATTTTGGTGATGGTTCTCTGTACGGCTCGAAAGGGGCTGGCAGCTGAGCATGGAAAATTGTGTCCTCGATTTGCAGGTCACGGCTGCACAGAAAGCATCTGTGTCATTCAATACTCTTTATGGGTACAGACACGAGACTTCTTCGGCGAGACTGGTATCGCTATGAGGCGTTTAATGATCTGGACTTTTCGAATGAGAAGGCGTGAAACTTTTACAGAAATGTAGCAGATGCTGCTAACGCCTTCTGGACAAGAATCCTTAGTCCACGATGCGGCGGCTCGCCAGGTCAAGAAAGCGGGCATCCGGTAATGAGTTGAACCTTGTTCGTGTCGCCGCCGTATAGGCTCCCATCTCATGCCCGATAACAAGGTCGCCCGCTGTCAGTTCCGGCAGCAGAATGTCCTCTGCAACAACATCGATGGAGTCACATGTCGGTCCAGCCAGTATGCTTCTATGTAGCGGCCCCTCTTTCAGGACCTGCAACGGATAGCAAGCATGATCATAGATTTGGCCTGAATAGGACCCGTAAGCACCATCATCAAGATAGTACCAGTTGACACCGTCCCTGACTGATCGACCAACTACAGAAGTGATACTCGTCACAGCCGCCGCGACGAGATACCTGCCCGGCTCTGCGATAATGTCCCATTCCGCTGGCAGCTTTCCAAGAGCCTCTCTGATCGGTGCACAAAATGTATCAATTACTACACCGCGGCGGTCATAATCGGCCGGGAAGCCGCCGCCGATATCCAGAACATTCATAAGGCGATCATTTTCGGCATTGAGTTGCAGCATCAATTCGCTGCACTTCTCTATGCTCTCTACATGCTTGCTTGCATCCGCGCACTGTGAGCCAACATGGAAGCTCAACCCTTTGATATGGATTCCAAGCTCGCCAGCACGCGCCACAATCGACGGTACTTCGGAAAGATTACAGCCAAACTTTCGGGATAGATCAACGATCGCGCCGGGGCTACGGAAGCTGACCCGAAGAATCAGCCCGACGCGGCTGCGATAAGAAACAAACTTTTCGAGCTCATAAACATTATCGATGACAAATGTCGTAACACCGTAGCGCAAAGCCGTTCGAATTTCCTCATCTTTTTTGACAGGATGAGTATGGATTGTCCGCCTACCAAATACTTTTAATTTCAGGAGAAGGTCAGTTTCCCCTCCCGACGCCACATCAAAGCCGCCACCAAGGCTATCAATTGTACGGATTACCTGCTCTTGGGGCAAAGCCTTGACGGCATAGTACATCCTGACTGCCGGTAACGCGTCGCATAATGCCCGATAATGCTGTTCAACGACGGATTCATCGTAAACCAGTAGCGGTGTACCAAATTCTTGTGCCAGATCCTGATAAAGCTGGTGCTCGTCCTCAGGGGCACCGATCTTGACTGGCCTCTTATCTGCCATTCAGCGCCCCGTACCGATTATTTGGCGCATATATTGTGGTAAGGCAAAAGAAGCCACATGGATTTCAGGGTTATAATATCTGCACGTCATGCCAACTTGGCCAAGTCGTCCTTGCAGCTCATCAACTGATACTTGCCGTAAGTCACAATTATCCGTGGCCCAGCCTAGTGACATGAAACCACCATAATAGGTTGGGATTGGTGCGCAGTAAAACCCGGCATCAGTAAAATGCTGCCGGAGACGCTCATGAGTATTTTTCAGTTCATCAGGCTGAAAGAATGGCACACCATTCTGCGTTACCATCACTCCCTCAGGCGCAAGACATCGTTTAGCTTGAGCATAAAAATCCTCTGTAAAGAGAACCTCACCCGGACCTATTGGGTCCGTACTGTCGACGATGATCACGTCGAATGACTCCTGGCACGACTTAACGAATGCCATGCCATCATCAATCACCAGATTCAGTCGTGGATCGTCAAAAGCGCCTGCAGAGTGATTTGGCAGGTACTCCTTCGCCATATCGACGACAGCCTCGTCGATTTCAACCTGAGTCACATGATCAATGTTGTGCCGGCAGGCCTCTCGCAAGATACCGCCATCTCCACCACCAATGATCAGCACACGCTTGGCGTTTCCATGCGCCAGTACTGGTACATGAGTCATCATTTCGTGATAGATGAACTCATCAGCTTCCGTTGTTTGCACAACACCGTCGAGCGTCATCACCCGACCAAGTTGGGCGTTGTGAAAGATCATCAAGTGCTGATGCTCAGTCTTGTTTTCAAAATACAGCTTATCGATTCGAAATTGCTGATTGACAGCATCATAAAGCGTTTCTTCAAACTGCTTCACGAATCTGCTCCGTATTCAACCCACGACGAATAGTGTTCACTTCAACGCGCGCGGCTGCGAAGGCCTCCTGAAGAATTGGCACTGCCAATTCGGGCTTCGCATCACCGCACATAAAAACGTCAAATGCGGCAAACTGTCGCTCTGGCCATGTATGCACGCTGATGTGAGACTCAGCCAGCACCGCAACGCCGGATACACCCGTTGGCGTGAAATGATGGAGATGAATATGCAGTAGTGTTGCGCCACATGCTTCGACCACCTTCCGCAGAACTTTCTCCATATAAGGAACGTCGTCCAGTCTCGATGCCTGCCATAGATCTATAATGACATGATTACCGGCATATTCGACGCCATCGCGCACGATGAAATGATCTGCTGAGTCCGGAGCAGTCCCGGCAAAAGAGACGGGAATTACATCACCGTCAAATCTGGTATCGCGAAGCGCCATCAGCGTTTCTCCTTGTCACAACATTTAGGCTAACGCGCTGTTCATGTTGTTGACTCGGCAAACAACGCGCGA
>JALEGM010000214.1 GCA_022763145.1 Aquisalinus sp.
ACGGCGTAGAGGAGTACTCTACCTGATAACCGGCAACGAGTTCCGATTCCGCTTCCGGCAGATCAAACGGTGGCCGGTTGGTTTCCGCCAGGGCCGAAATGAAGAACATCACGAACAGCGGAAAGAGCGGAATGAAATGCCAGTTGAGTATGCCCAATCCACGGTCCTGACTGTTCACGATGTCGGTCAGGTTCATGGAGCCGACCAACAACAGGACAGAGATAATGATAAAGCCCAGCGAGACTTCGTATGAGACCATCTGTGCCGCAGAACGAAGTGACCCCAGGAAGGGATATTTCGAGTTGGAGGCCCAGCCACCCATGATGATGCCGTAAACACCCAGGGAAGAAACGGCGAAAAGATAGAGAATACCGACATTGATGTCCGAGACGACAAGACCCGGACCAACCGGTACGACGGCCCAGCCGATGAAGGCGAGCACGAATGAAATGAACGGCGCCAGCAGGAAGACCGTCTTGTCAGCGCCAGCCGGGACGACGATTTCTTTCAGCACAAACTTGAAAAAGTCAGCGAAAGACTGAAGCAGTCCGAAAGCGCCAACGACGTTCGGCCCTTTGCGCATTTGCACAGCGGCCCAGACCTTACGATCAAACAAAAGCAGGAAGGCGAGAGAGACAAGCAGCACCACCATCAGGGCGAGCGTCTGTAGCGTGGTAGAAAGCGCACCGCTCCACCATACATCCCAGTCTCTGCCTGTAAGAAATTCGATCATGCCGCGCCTTCTAACGTGCCTTTATTTGTTCGTGAAGTGGGTCTGACTGCTCACTTCGTGCTTTTGTCGCGTTTGTCTGTTTCATCTATTCCGCTGCCATGATTCTTTTCTCAACCAGACTGGCTGAACATTCCGCCATGGTTTTACTTGCTCTCGCGACAGGATTTGTGAGGTAGTAATTTGCGACAGCAGACCGGAACGGTTCTGAAGTCAGCTCACCCTTTTGCCCCAGCGCTGCGACATCAAAGGCCTCTCCGGCTGGTGATTGGTCCAGCGCCCCAAGCACAGGTGCATCTTCAATCATGGCCTGACGCAGCGCGAAGAGATCATCATAAGGCAGCTTCTTGCCCAATCTGTCCGAAAAGGCTCGCAAGATAGCCCAGTCTTCGCGCGCCTCGCCGAACGGGAAGTAAGCCCGGCTTGCCATCTGCACCCTGCCCTCGGTGTTCACATAGATGCCGTGCTGTTCCGTATAGGCCGCACCCGGGAAGATGATATCCGCGGTTCGCGCGCCAGCATCGCCGTGATGGCCCTGATAGATGACAAAAGCATTCTTCAGCTTTGACGTGTCGAGCTCATCGCAACCGAGGTTATAGACGACCTCGATATCACCTGAAGTTGCGGCATCAAGAATACCACTGACAGCAAGGCCGTCCTCGCCAGGCAAGAAACCAAGATCAAGCGCGCCAACACGTGCGGCGGCTGTATGCAGAACGTTGAAGCCATTCCATCCCTCGGTCACGGCACCAATAGATTGCGCCAGTTGGCCGATCTCGGCGAGCAAGGCGCCACTGTCTGTGCGGTTCAGAACGCTAGTGCCGATAATAATCGCTGGGCGCTCAGCCTTTTTCAGCACTTCAAGGAAGCTGCTGCCACCCTTCGCAAGCGCGGACAGGCTATCTGGTCCCGCACCAAGATGGGTATATTCATATGTCAGATCAGCGGCATCACCGATGAGACCGATTTCCAGCTTCATATCGTTGAGCCACATCTTGCGCAGGCGCGCATTGATGAGCGGCGCTTCGGTCCGTGGATTGGTGCCAATCAGGAGAACAGCATCAGCTTTTTCAAGGCCTGCAATGCCGCTGTTGAACAAATATGATTCGCGCGGGGCGCGGCTGCCATCCGCCATGATACCAAGACCTTCACCAGGCTGGCGGCAGTCCGTATGCGGCGTCCCGATAGCAGCCATGAGGTCCTTTAGGGCTTTGACTGCTTCTGTCGGTACGAGATCACCAACCAGTGCAGCTACTTTTTCAGGTGCTGTGCCGTTCAGCTTTTGGGCAGCGAGCTCAAAGGCCTCATCCCAACTTGCCGGTTGCAGCGTACCATCCTTGCGGACAAAAGGCTGATCCAGACGCTGGCGGTTCAAACCGTCCCAGATGAAACGGGATTTATCGGCCAGCCACTCCTCATTCACGTCGTCATGCAAACGCGGCAGGATGCGCATAACCTCACGGCCACGCGCATCAACACGGATGTTGGAGCCAACAGCGTCCATCACATCGATGGTTTCGGTCTTCCGCAATTCCCATGGGCGCGCGCTGAACGCATATGGTTTGGAAGTCAGCGCTCCGACCGGACAAACATCAATAAGGTTGCCGGTCAGCTCACTTTCGACAGCCTTTTCCAGATAAGTCGTGATCTCGGCATTCTCGCCGCGATTTACGAGGCCCAGATCATCCACACCGGCTACTTCAGTCGCGAAACGTACACAGCGGGTGCACTGAATGCAGCGGGTCATGATCGTTTTGATCAGTGGCCCCATATGCTTTTCCTCGACAGCGCGCTTGTTCTCTTCGAACCGCGTGCCATCGCGACCATAGGCCATGGCCTGATCCTGCAGATCACACTCACCACCCTGGTCACATATTGGGCAATCCAGCGGGTGATTGATCAGCAGAAATTCCATCACGCCCTCGCGTGCCTTCTTGACCATTGGGGTGTTCGTGAACAACTCGGGCGGCTGGCCTTCCGGGCCGGGGCGTAAGTCCCGTACATTCTGAGCACATGAGGCAACAGGCTTAGGTGGGCCACCCTTAACCTCGATCAGGCACATGCGGCAGTTCCCGGCAACGGACAGACGCTCATGATAACAGAAGCGCGGTATCTCCTCGCCAGCCTCTTCGCAGGCTTGCA
>JALEGM010000215.1 GCA_022763145.1 Aquisalinus sp.
CGTCCTTGAAATACTGGATGACCGTACCAGGCTCAGGGCCTTCATAAAGAATCTTGGCCTTGCCTTCATAAATCTGTTTGCGACGCGCCATGCGGTGTTCCTTGGGGGTAGAGGGAATCGGCTCACTGGCCGGAAATCTTCGCTAGCATGTCCGGCAACGGCGTGCAAAGGGAGTCTTTTACGGCCGGTAACAGCAATTTTCCGCTTTGTCTGGCGCCAGTGATCACCATATGTATGCCAACAGGATTACACCCCGGAAGGAGATAGCATGAACTCGTTTGATGATCGTCAGGACCGTTTTGAGAAGGAATTTGCCCACAGTGCAGAGCTACAATTCAAGGTAGATGCGCGGCGCAACAAACTGGTTGGCCTCTGGGCGGCAGAGCTACTCGGTAAAAGCGGCGATGAAGCAGCGGAATACGCAAAATCTGTTGTCATCGCTGATCTGGAGGAGGCCGGGGACGAAGATGTTTTCCGCAAACTGCGCGGCGACCTTGATCAGGCTCCGAAACCTGTTTCTGATGAAGAGATCAGAAACAAAATGGATGAGCTCTTGCCGGTGGCAAAACAGCAAATCCGCGATGGGGTTTGATGTCAGGCCCCGATAAAGGGGATTGATATGGGACGTCTCGACGGTAAAAAAGCCTTCATCACTGGCGGCGCGCAAGGACTTGGGCGTTGCTTCGCTGAAATGTTCGCAGCAGAAGGTGCTTCTGTTGCCATAACAGATGTGCAGGCGGAGGCCGTTCAGAAAACTGCCGAAGAAATCAATCAGCAACACCCGGGCAAGGCGTTTGCTTTTACGCATGATGTGACTTCCAGAGACGAGTGGGAGACATCCCTTGCGGGGGCCGCCGACGCGATGGGCGGGATCTCTGTGCTGGTCAATAATGCTGGCATTGGCGGCGCGCTTGCTAATATCGAAACCGAGACATGGGAGATGTATCGCAAGGTCATGGATATTGACCTCGATGCTATTTTTGTCGGTACGCAGCTGGCCATGCCGTATCTTAAAGACAACCAGCCAGGTTCCATCATCAACATCTCATCCATTGCCGGTGTGCGGGCGGACGGTAACTTCCTGTCGTACAATGTAGCAAAAGCGGGTGTGCGGATGATTTCAAAATCCATCGCTCTGCACTGCGCGCGGGCCGGGTATCAGATTACCTGCAACTCGATTCATCCGGTGTTTACGCGCACAGCGATCATCGAACCAATGACGTTGATGACAGGCTCGCAGGAAGAAGGTGAGGCGAAACTTGCCCGCCAGATCCCGATGAAACGCATCGGCGAACCCTCAGACATTGGCTATATGGCTGTCTACCTTGCTTCTGATGAATCCAAGTTCATTACAGGCGGTGAGTTTATGGCCGATGGTGGCATGACCGCGCGCTAACGAATAACCCACGATTGTGTGAAGTATCGTGACTGGCCAGTATTTACTGGTCAGCCTATCCCTTCGTTATCTTTCAAGGGAACGAAATCATGGTTAGAAACATTCTCGCATTACTGCTGGCGGCAGCATTGATCTTTTTTGGTCTGCAAAAGTTTGGGGCTGAAAACTTCATCTTTGAGCGCTTAGCTTTACGCTCCG
This sequence comes from Aquisalinus sp., assembly GCA_022763145.1. Lineage (GTDB taxonomy): Bacteria > Pseudomonadota > Alphaproteobacteria > Caulobacterales > Parvularculaceae > Aquisalinus. The sequence goes on from JALEGM010000215.1 coordinate 1,595, forward strand.
GCATCAGCCTTTTTGAACCAGGAATTCGTATACTGACAGGAATTCTGGAGGTCGCTGCGGGTATATTACTTATCCTGCCGCGTACAAGAAGTTATGGCGCTTTGCTCGGTACCGGCTTGGTTGCTGGGGCAATTTTCTTCCACCTGACACCGTGGCTTGGCATTTATACGCCAGCTTCCGCGGGGGGTAACGAAAGTATTGGCTTGTTCATGACAGCACTGGTTGTATTTGCTCTGTCTGTGACCAATCTCTTCCTGAACCGCACAGGATTGCCGATTATTGGCAAATGAATGTGTCGGGCAGTTGTCCCCATTCCGCCCAGGACCCGTCATAAAGACGGGTTCTTTTGTGTCCGGTTATGGCAAGGCCAAGCGCCAGGATAGCCGCTGTCACGCCGGAGCCGCAGCTGACAATAACATCCGTATCTGGTGTTACAGCATGTTCAGCGAATAGTTTATCCAGTTCATCAGCGCTTTTCATGAAACCATCTGTGATCAACTGACTGGCGGGCAGACTCTTTGAGCCGCAAATATGACCGCTTTTGAGACTAGGCCGTGGTTCCGGGGCACGTCCGAAAAATCTGTTTGCAGGGCGTGCATCAAGAATGATGGCAGTCTCGTTTTCGACAGCCTCCTGCAACTCGCTACAGCTAATGACCCGGCTTTCATCAAATTCAGTTTCGAAATGTCCGCCCGCTGATATTCTTGAGGGGCCACTCTCAAGTGGTAATCCGGCTTGGCGCCAAGCTGGCAGACCTCCGTCCAATATCTGTACCTGGTGTGCGCCCATAACACGAAATGTCCACCATACGCGTGGTGCTGAAAACAGGCCCGTGCTGTCGTAAACCACAATTTTGTCATCACGTGATATGCCCAGCTTCTCGACAGCTGTCTGAAAAGCGGTTGAGGTTGGCAGCATGTGCGGCAAAGAACTGCTTTGATCACTCACTGCATCGAGGTCAAAAAATGCAGCATTAGGAAGATGTTCTGCCTTAAAGTCAGCTTCGGCGGATATGGAAGTATCAAGGTGCCATGATGCGTCAATGATTTTTAACGAAGGTTCAGCCAGAGATTTGAAAAGCTTCTTTGGCTTTATCATAAAGTCAGATTGTTGAGTATTCAGCACATCAATCAAGCTGCAACGCGGCGTCGAATATCTGATGCATCAGGTCGACGGGCATGCCTGCGCTGACCCGGCCTTTCAGTTCGCCGTCCACGACAATAACAGCGTACCC
>JALEGM010000216.1 GCA_022763145.1 Aquisalinus sp.
CGCCCGGAACCTGCCCGGAGATAACAGTCCTCTCTGTCATTGATTGTGAGCGGTACGGAATATCCCGTGCCGCTCATTTTTGTTGAAAGGATCAGTGACATGAGATCACTTCTTCTACTTCCGTTTATTCTGTTCTTCCGTCTTGTGCTGTTTGCAGGACGCTTGAGTTGGCGCGGTATCAGGGCTTTGGCCCGATGGTCATGGCATGGGATCATGTGGTTCTATCGGCGTGGCTTGCGGACAGGGTTACGCCAGATGGCGCGTTTAGTCGGCATGATCTGGCGCTGGGCTAAATCCCAATCTGAAGGCGACTGGCTGGTCTATGCCGGTATGGTCTTTGGCCTCATATTCTGGCGGGACATTCTCGGGTTACTCTTTGGTCTTCTTGAAGCGATTGGCGATGCGATGTCGTCGCGCTCTGTGAGTCGCTACTATGGCGACCCAACCGAAGGGATGACTATCAGGGCGGCCATCTGGGGCTTTATCGCCGGGTGCGTTCTCGGACTGGTGGCTGCGTTGCTACGGCTACTATTTAGCCGCCACGCATGGGTCATCGCATCGTTTTGTGTATTTGTCCTGATCCTTTGGGGAGAAAGCACCAGTGATATGGGCTCAAGCGTTTTGGCTTCGACCGGGACGGCAGTTCTTTCATTCGTGGCAGGTCTCAGTGCGGTCGCGGCTCTGCTGATACATGTAACACCGGCAACAAAGCATAAGCTCGCTTTTGGCACCTCACGGTGGGCGACAGCCAAAGACCTGATGGCATGGGGATTACTCCGGGCACGGGCCAGCTGGCACTTTATGACGGCGGGACCGGGTGACGGCATGTTCCTTGGTACCGATGAGAGCAATCAGGCGATTGTCTATGATGGTGACATGCACGGGCTGACCGTGGCGCCGACCCGTCGCGGCAAGGGTGCGTGTTCCATTATCCCGAACCTGCTCCGCTCAAATTCACCAATGATCGTCGTAGACCCCAAGGGAGAAAATGCCCGCCAGACAGTTCTCCATCGCCAGCGTAAAGGCCAGGCGATTCATGTTGTAGACCCGTGGGCTATTTCGACAGCCCCGGATCGTTATGCCGATGGCATCGATCCCATGCATCTGTCATGCTTCAACCCGCTGGAGGCGCTTGACCCTGAAAGTCCGGACCTCGCCTCGGATGCGATGATGTTAGCGACCGCACTGGTTTTATCCACGTCTAAAGAGGCGTTCTGGGACGAAGAAGCCAAGGCCTTGATCTATGGTTTTATACTCTATGTGGTCACCGATGAGCGGGAGAAGGATCAACGGCATTTAGGCCGGGTGCGGGATATTCTCTGCTTGCCACCAGCAATTCCGCTGCCTCAGAGCGACAAGAAGGGCGGAAAAGATAAACTGGTCGAGGAGTTACGCCACCAGGCCAAATTAAAGGCTACCATAGACGGAACGATTGATGAGATCGTCTTTCGGATGTTGGCAAGCGATAATCCAATTGTACGCTCGTCAGCTTACAGATACCGGCAAAAGGATGAGCGGGAACGGGCCGGTGTTGTCTCCACAGCACAAGCCAACACCCATTTTCTGGATACGCCGCTCATCCGTGAGAGCCTGTCAAAGTCAGATTTCAGCTTTGCTGACATGAAACTGGGCACAGCCATGACCGTGTATTTGACCTTGCCTCTTGATCGCTTGCCGACCTTCAATCGTTGGCTGCGGTTGATGGTTACATCGGCCCTGATCCAGTTGATGCGTGTGCCACATCAGGAAGGTCGCCCGCCGGTACGGATGATTTTGGATGAGTTCGCTGCACTCGGGAAACTCGATATCGTCAAGAGCGCCTATTCGACAATGGCAGGGCTGGGTGTGCAGCTTCATGCGGTGACACAGGACCTGTCGCAATTGATGGAGCTTTACGGCGAGAAAGCCTGGGGGACGTTTGTGGCGAATGCCGGGTTCTTCCAGTATTTCGGAAGCCGGGATCATGAAACCGCTAAATACGCAGAGCATCTGTGCGGTGTGACGACCATGAAAAAACGCTCGATTGCAATTGGCTTCACGCAAGGCCGCAGTGGCAGCTTACAGAGCGGCTCGGGCTGGTCCACCTCGGAGTCCGAGACCATCACCGTCGATGATGTGCAGCGCCCGCTGGCGTATGCGGATGAGATGATGACCCTTGATACCGACGAGCAAGTGATCTGGATTGAGAACAAGTTTCCGATCAAGGCGAAGAAATGGTGGTACTTCCGGCACAAGCCGAAGGCTGGTCCAGGCAACGGATAGACCCAACGCATCATCACTCATGACAAAGGCCCGGCAATCTGACCGGGCCTTTTCATCATGTGCAGGGGAGGTCTATTACAATTCTCGTCCGCGGTCTTGGCGCTGTGTGTTTTGGTCCAACAGGTAAGAGAGAAACCGTGTGCGTAACGTCTCCTCGTTCTTTGCCACGCTTAGGACAGAGACACCGCTTTTGATATTGCCATCTTTCATATTCACGCCTGTGGGGACGGTCTTACCCTGACATATCGGTAACCACTCTTTGTATGTTGCAGGTTGCCCGGCTAAGGCAGAAGCCTTTGTATCGGCGAGCCAGAGCGCCAATTTACGGGGCGACGACATGACCGGAGAGATCGGGGTTCCCTCTGACGTTGTTGAATACATCTGATAATGAGTACGCTGAGCTTGAGGCCAATCCGGCATAAAGTCTTTTTTATGAGGCCGGGGCCCATCTGCTTCAGTATATGTCATCCCGGATAAAGCCGCGTCTATGTTCTGCCACTTATTCTCAACGAAATTCCAGGCCTTGCCCTTCTCCCATGCAGCATTGTTGATATCCCAGCGCTTGGCGCGGGCATCGAATTCATCACCCAGCGGGATGTATTTCCCGAATTTATCGACAGGGTGTTGCCAGTCTTTGGGTACACGCCTTACTTCACGTCCCATATCGCGCTCCTTGAATTGATTGATTTTTTACCGTGACCGCTCGTGCGCCTTGGCTCGCTCGTTAAACTGGCGGCTCAGATATTCGTTCATTCGTGCGGTATTCGACTGTTCTTTGGCATGAGCACTCTGCGCTTTTGGCTGCGTCTGTTGCTGCGGCGCTTTTGCCTGAAACTGCGGCGCATTGGCGCGCGCTGCATTGATCTGCGCCTTACCGGTTTGCCAGTTCATGATAAAGCTCGGGCCTTTATCAGGGCGTGGTGATGCCGGTCGTTCTTTGTGTCTGGCTTTATGCTCTTTGGCTTCGGCTTTCGTATTCCGCTCTGCGCTCTTGGTGGATTTACTCTTCGATGAAGCACCATTGGTTTCACTCATGACGTACTCCTCTTAATGCTCACGAGTTTGCTTTGTTGATGTGCTTACCAAAGGCGCTGCGCGTGCGCGGGAACATGGCGGGCGTCAGCGCTTTTGCGGTTGTGTGTGCATATATGACCCTGTCTCCCATGAGGGGCTATCAGCCATCCAAACCCTGATGATGAACGCTGCCTGACGTTTCGGTGACAAGCCTCCGGCGATCAATCGGCGGCCCGCATAAACGTGTTGCCGTTGATCGTCCCCGAAGCCGCCCGGCTCTCCGCTGTTCATCGGGTTGGATAGGCCAGCCCCACAAACAAAGGAGACAGTACAATGAGTACCACACAACCATCACCAAAACCTGCTTACCGCATCGCTTTCGCCAAGAAGAACGGCACCAACGGCAAGGGCAAGGACCAACTAAGTTATCCTCGCGAGATAGGCGCCGCGTGGAACCGGAAAGATGAAAGCAAGGGTCTGATCCTCGATTTTGATGTCATCCCGGCCAATGTGAGCGAAGGCGTGATCCTGCTCCTGCCGGTCACAGAGCGCAGCACAGACACACAGGAGCAACTGGTATGAGGGCCACAACACGCATCGCGGAGCTGAACGATCAGCTCCGCAATCGCGTCGGGGTTCCGGTATTCCTGAAACCTGGTGCACCAAATCTCGGAACAGTGCTCTTTACAAGAGGCGTTATGGCTCTGGAGCCCGAACAGATTATTGACGTCTGGGCTGGTGTCAGAAACTTTCGTCAATTCACAGAGGATAACGATCCATATCATGAACATGACTTTGGAAGTTTTACCTTGGATGACGGCACAAAAATCTTCTGGAAGATTGACTACTATGCCGATGAGACATGTCTGCATGGCAGCGAAGATCCATCAGATCCAGAACAATGCTTCAGGGTTTTGACGGTCATGCTGGCAAACGAGTACTAAATCCGCTTATCAGCAAACGGCCCGCAATCATAAGCGGGCCGTTTTATGCTTATAATGGCTCTGCAATTAAATCAGCGACGAGTGCGCCATACATCGTGCGAACTGACATATCGCTGTCATCTTCAAAATCAAAATGGCCCTCTGATACCTTTCGCGTGGCCTCTTGTGCCTTGCGGATAACATTCGCATGGATAAGTCGCTCATAGATCAATTGTGACGGGTTGGTTTGGTCGTGCTCGGTGCTCCAGCCAAGATGGGAATAAAAGGCCCGTACATGATCCACAATCCGTATTGCGTTATCGATAAACTCAGCATCATCATATGCCGCACTGATCGGGCATGACCGACAAAGACGCGTCACTCGCTTGCTATCACGATAGTTCCGCCAGCAGGTCTTATTATCATGGCATTGTCCTAAAGCAGCGCGTAACACCTGCCAGTTCGCGTCATGCTGATCTTTGGCGGCTTGTCCGATAAAAGTCTTATCGTCCGGATGCCACCGGCTGAATGCAGGACGGAGCAATCTCGGGCGCAGTTGCCTGAATGTGTCACGGGTTGTTCTTAACGAAACACCTGCGACGTTAGCTGTATCTTCAATGGGTGCACCACAAGCGAAATTCTTCACTAGCAGGATCGTTGTCTCAAATGGGACCTTCGCGCTCTTGCGGAACAGGTTGGGGAGCGTATCCTTACTTTGCGAAGTGGAGTCTATCATGGTGAGTGAATATTTCCAAAGTCTGTTGGGTAGGATTACATGTTTTAGCATCTTGATAATAGGCGTATTTTTGGAGAGTTGATCTTTGTAGGGTATATAATCTGCGTAATAATCATGTGATTATTGTAACGCCAGAAGGGTTTGCCCGTGCGGTGCTCTAGAAGAACGCACCTGTCATGGGAAGAGCAGAAACTGATGAAGATCGGTAACACCCCGGCCAGTGCGTGGGGCACTGACCGGGTGGTACAGGCGAAGGGTACACACCGCTCTATTACCACTTTTTGCCAGTCCGGTGTTTCCCCCTGGTTCCCTCATGAGACTGGCAGAAGCTTTTATGCTGCGAGCTTTTGTCGCTGGTCCTCATAGTGCAGGAATTGCAGGATGATGACAGTCAGCGCTGCCTTCACCTTGCGGGGCAGGACATCGAGCATGGCATCGAAGAGATCATAGCATTCCTCAATCCGGTCCTGAGACATCTCTGCCAGGATTTCTGCAGGCATCGGCGCATCAAAAAAGTAATACAGGTTCTTGTCTGTGTACTTTGCTACCGTCATCAAGCGCGAGGCGACAATGCGATCCATACCTGTTTCATACTTCTGGAGTTGCTGGTAGCTGATCCCCATTTCGGCAGCCAGATCCTTCTGGGTAATCCCGGCGTCGTTTCGGGCGTCGCGAATACGCAAGCCGATCAGTGCATCAATGGCTGTCATACGAACGTTAGGCATGGTTCGCCTCCATTCGTGCATTTTGGGCATCTGATTTCCGGACCAGATCGCAAAACCACATGGCATACATTTCACCACGCAGTGGAATGAGCACTTCATAAATTTGCTCAGGTGTAAGAGTAGATAAGTTAGGCATAATTTCCCCCAGATCATTGTTGTTTACGTATATTCCCCGTGAATATGAAGCCAATATATCTGTACAATGAATGATTGTCAAGAAAAAAGCGCACCAAATGCGCTATTAAATATCACATTTGGCTCAACTAACAGTTTAATATTGTCAGTATACGCTGTTTAATGTACATTCCTGAGCATGAGAGTGTCAGATAAACAGATGAGGGCTGCAAGAGCTTTACTGAACTGGTCCCAGCAGGGACTGGCTGAAAAGTCAGGGGTTGATAAACGACTGATTACAGCGGCTGAGAATGGCAAGCGCACTGTCCGTCAGGATAATGTCACCAGAATAAAGTCTGCCCTAGAAGATTACGGTGTCGAGTTTCTGGAAGGGGACGGTGTGCGACTGAAAGCACCTTTCCTGCGTGTGCTTGAAGGGGACAATCAGTATGAGCAGCTTCTCGATGATATATATGAGACTGTCAAAGATGAGGGTGGCACTATCAGTATCTTCAGTGCCGGGGAGGGCGTGCCGACACCGGAAGAGCGTGCCCTGACAGAAGCTCATATAAGGCGGTTGATTGCCTGTGAGGCAACAGAACGGCTTCTGGTCTGTGAAGGGGATACGGACTTCCTGGCACCCCATAGCTGGTATCGCTGGCTGAAGCGGGAACATTATGACCCGAATTCAATCATGATCTATGGTGACAAGATGGCGCTGCAGATTTGGGGTCCGCCGGACAGCACGATCATCATTCACAATCCGCTATTGGCGCGGGCGCAACGCGCCTTGTTCGATATCGCCTGGGATACGGCGATCATACCACCGGGGGGAGGGTATTGATGTTTGCCCTGAAGCCAGCCCCTTTGCCTGATACGCATAACCTCCGGGTCAAGGATACTTTCAGACGTATCGATCCGGTCTCGGATATGCGCAGCTTGCGCCAATGGTTATCAGGCAAACAGGTTGCCGATACATATGCCATCTCTCCAGCCATCATGACCTTATATGGCCGTCACGGTTTGTGGGCTCACAGCCGTGACGGGGCCAGTGTCTTGTTCTATCGTGATCCGGACAAGCCCGGTGTCATCAGTATCCTACCGCAACTCGGGTCTCTGGAGCACTGCCTTGCGGCGGATATTGTGCGGCAGTTTCCGGCGCGCGCATTTGAACTGGTGAGAGTGCCGACTGAAAACGCTCGTGCGACGGCACAGTGGGTGTCTCGTGCTTTGAGGCGAGAGTGTACTGTCATAGAAGAGCCTGTCCGCGATTATCGGTATCCTGTGCATATTGTCAGTTGCAGGGACATTGCTGCGCTTCAGGGGCGGAAGTGGCGTAACATTCGCCAGCATTGTCATGCCGCAACTCGTCATGCGCCATATTCTGTTACGCCCTATGAGGCAGTTCAGGACCGACAACCCATGCTTGATCTGTATCACGCCTGGGCCATTGCGCGGGATGACAGGACGGCACCGGTTGATGTGGTGGACGATTTTGCGGATGCCTTGTGCCGGCTGGCGGGTCTGCCTGAGGCTTTCATGCATGGCCTCGTATTACGAATGCGCGGGGAGGCCGTTGGATACTCTTTCTGGGAAACACCGCTCAGGGGGCAGGCGCATGTGAATGCGATTGCCGGATTTACGGCGCAGGGCATCCGAGGCCTTGCCGAGCTCCTTGAGCATGAGACCATGAAGCATCTGGCAGCACGGGGCATACACACAGCAAACATCGGCGGCTCGGAGACGGCAGGCCTTGATGCCTTCAAGCGCAAGTTTCATCCCGTACAATCGGTGCTTCTGGTAAGTATCAGGCTCAGTCCATGATCTGGTGCAGGTGGAAGCATCGCTACTGATCAGCGCACTACATTGTCCTACAAAATGCGGAATTGCGCTGATCGCAAGGTGTGCGTTGTAGGACAACGCGACCTTGGCAAGGGAGATGCTCCGCTCTCCCGTTGCATCCCTCTGGGGATGCCCGGAGGCTCCCTATGGTCAAACAAGTTTGTGTCCATAGGAGCCTGGGGCATCTGTGACACGGCTTGTTGTCCCATGCTCTGAAGCTTGCCAGATGCAACTTCAGAGCACGGGCTACGCGCGTGTCAGGAGACCGTGTCGCCGGTCAATCACGACCAAAGTGCCTCCCCGTGCTCTTTGGAAACATGGGCCACCCTTCCGCAGGTTGGATGCGCGCCAGCCTGTCGTGGCTGGACCACTCGCAGGGAGATTTCTGCTCTCCCTGCACCCATCGATCAAAGGGGCTATCGCGCCCCTTGTGAAATCCACTTGTCATGGTAACGGCCCCCGACACCCGCCGCTTTGAGGAGCACTCCTGTTTTTTCGAATTCTCCATGAAGTATTCCTTGAGGGACGTAGCTTAGGGGCCAGCCCCTCAGCGCACTTCGACAAAAATAGACGGTCTCCCGAGGCTCGCATCAAAGATGCTGCGCCCGCCGTCGATTTTTGCCTCCGTTTGCACACCCCGTTTTCGCCAAAGGGCAGGGTTGCATGTGCAACCCAATTCCTACGGAGGTTCAAATGTCAGTTTTGCTCTATGCCCAACCTTATAATCTTGAGGCCAGTGGCTTCTATTTCAGAACTTATGAAGAGTATCTGGAAAAGTCTGCCGGGTTGAAAGATCGTTTCGGCTGCCCTGTCGAAGAGTTTGAAATCCAGTTTATTGATGGGGAATGTCTCGACGGGGCGCTGGCGAAAGCAATGGAAGTCAGCCAGGCGTCTCTGGCCACGTTTCTGGAGCATGTAGACGATTGGACTGATAATCAGAAAGTCATGGCTATTATTGCTTTGAGTGAATGCGGGTTCACGTTGGAGCAGATTGGCAACGACCCCGAACTCATGCTGGACATGGATATCTATGAAGATCTGTCAATGCCTGAACTGGCTGAACAGTTTGTCGATGAAGGCGTGTTTGGAGATATCCCCGAGCACATCGCTCATTACATTGATTATGAACTGATCGCGCGTGATCTTTCTATGGATTATTGCGAGGTAGAAATCGCGGGGAAGAGACTAATCTATCGCTGCGACTAGGCGTTAGTGGCAGGGTGTCTAATAGCGACTTCGGTGGAAGTAATTACCCCAGTTGAATAAAACAAGGCGGTTTGGGTTGCGTGGCTTGTGGCTTAAGCGCAACATATTACCGGAAAGGTAAATTGGTAATACCAATTAAGCACATTTGGTATTGCTGTATTGTTGACAATGCGGGTGGCATTGGTCAGCATCAAAAAAATAAAAAATTCACAATAGGGAGCATGACTATGTCAAATCTACATCATACCAAGGGGCATTTCGAGGTGCACACACCGCGCAAATTAAAAGCACTGCTGCTTGCGTCTGCATTCTTACCAGCGGTAATGATTTGCAGTCCTGCAATGGCACAGCAGGCGGAGGACGCAGCCTCTGAAGATGATGATGTGATCGTCGTAGAAGGGACAAGGCGTACAATTCAAAACTCTATTGATGCCAAGAGGGAAGCCAATAATATCGTTGATGCACTGACTGTGGATGATATTGGCGACATTCCTGCTCTTTCCATCGGTGAAGCTCTTGAAACCTTAACCGGTGCTGCATCTCACAGAGAGCAGGGCGGTGCTACCGAGATCGCCGTGCGGGGGCTTGGGCCTTTCCTGGGCTCGACGGTCATCAATGGACGCGAGGCGGCAAACGGCAGTGGTGACCGCTCGGTAAACTTCAGCCAGTTTCCGTCTGAACTATTTAACAAGCTTGAAATATACAAAACGCAAGAGGCAAGTCTGATTGAAGGTGGTGTTTCCGGTCAGATTGCCCTGTCCACGCTGAAGCCGCTGGATTATGGCAAGCGACGCATACAGGGTGAGTTAAAGGGGGAGTACCACCCGGATAATGTTGACCTGAATAACAATGAACGGGATCTTGGTTATCGGGGCACTTTCAGTATCGTTGATAATTTTGATGTTGAAGGTATGGGCCGACTTGGCTTTTCGTTCGGGGTACAGACGCGAAGAACGACAAACCCCGAGCAGGAAGCGCGGACAAGTAGTGGCTTCCGTGATTGTCGCAATGTTGTGTCCGGAGACCCGGACAGTGATGACTTTGGTGTAGACAGTCTTGGTGACGCGGATCAGAATTGTGACTCAGGCGGTGGCGATCTCGTGCTGGAGGTTGATCCTGCAACTGGCGTAGCGCCTGACGCAGATACGCCGTTCGTGTTGGTCTCCAGCCAGCGTCACTTCCGTCAGAACATAACGGATGATGAGCGTGACTCTGTCTTCGGCGCTGTTCAGTGGCAGCCAAATGATCGTTGGGATATCAATGCAGATTTTGAATACTCCGACCGGACTTTCACGGAACGGCGCAGTGACTTGACGATTGATGGTAACTCACTGCTCAACGTGGGTGAGGACGGGGAAATTGTACCGCTTAGTGTTGCTGGCAGCGGGGCTTTGCTCGGGGGCACGACATTTGATGGTGCTGAAATTAGTTCTCAGTATGCTGAGCGGCTCGAAGAATATACGGGCGGCGGTATCTCCGCTTCTTATGATGTATCTGACAAGCTGACGGTCTCTGCTGATCTCTCCTATTCAGATACATCGCGTCGCGAAAACATTATCCAGGCACGTTTGCGCAGTGACACTGACGGCGATACCGGTTCCGAAGATATATTTGTTGGTTTTGATGTTCAGGGTGATGTTCATACCTTCACGTTCCGTGATTTCGATGTGACAGACCCTAACAATTTTGACGTCGGGCCACGTGTACGGGAAGACCTCAATCAGTTCCGTAATAATACGATTACGGCCTTCCGCACGGACTTCGACTATGCACCTGACGATGGTTTCGTAACAAACGTCTTGGGCGGTTTGCGATTGTCAAAGCTGGAATATGATTCTGTTCCTCGCGTTCGTCGAGAGACAGACGGAAACCCTCTGGCGGTGGGTGATGCAGCAGCTGCGGCTGCGTGTCTGAACAATGTGTTCCCGGAAAGCGGTTTTCTTTCTTCTGTAGCCAACGGGCCAGTCATCACCAATATCGACGCTAATGGCAATGTGTTGCCGAATGGTACTGGTGGAAGCTGGGTTAGCTATGATCCGCTGTGTCTGGCTGAGGCGTTATTAGGACGTGCACCAGGTATTCCGGGTGCGGGTGATGTATTCCTTTCATCGTCGGAACTTGGTACTGGGCAAAATCCACTACAGATTGTTGATGTTGAAGAAGAGACATTAGCCGGTTACCTGCAGGCAAATTACAATGGTACTCTTGGTCAGTACCCGGTTCGCGGTAACTTTGGTGTAAGAATTGTTGATACAGAAGTTACATCCAACGGCTTCAGGGGTGACCTGACGATAGACCGTGACACGACTACTGGCGAGATTACCGGTATCGGTGTGGATAACAGCAATCTGATCCGAATTCAGGATAAGCATAGCTATACTGAAGTATTGCCAAGCGCGAACATCGTTGTGGATTTGCAGGATGATCTCTTGTTCCGTGGCGCAATTTTCCGGGCTTTATCACGGCCTGATCCGTCAGATCTCGGAGTAGGGCGCAGCTTTGGTACGGACATCGATAATGACAATGGATCTACTGATGTCGCTGATATTGTCGCTCAGGTTCAGGGCTTTGGTAACCCCAAACTTGATCCTCTTCTGTCGTGGAATCTGGACGCCGCGCTGGAATGGTACCCTAACCCCGACACAATCCTTGCTGTTGGTCTTTACTATAAGAGCTTCCAGGGTGGGTTTAGCAATGTCGGCCAATTTGAGACCTTCACAGTTGATGGCGAAGACTTGCAAGCTATCGTAACTACGCAGGAGACTTCTGACGAAGAAAATACGATTACTGGTATCGAAGTTACAGCGGCACACTCGTTCAACTATCTGCCGGGTGCGTGGAGCGGTCTCGGGTTCAAGCTCAGCTATAACTATGCTGACTCGGATTTTGAGTTTGAAGATGCACAATTTGGTGCTTCTACAGTGATCGCATCGGACGGTACCGAGATCCAGCGAGTGGGTATCGTGCCCCCTGCAAATGTACCCGGACTGTCAGAGCAAGTTGCTTCTGCGCAAGTTTACTACAATATCGGTAATTTCGATATTCAGGGTATCTACAAATATCGCAGTGAGTATTTCCAGCAGTTTATCAGCACGCCAGGAAATCTACGCTATATAGATGACACAAGCATATATGAGGCGCGTGTATCGTATCAGGTCAATGACAATGTGCGCTTGAGTCTTGAGGGCATCAATCTCTTCGATGAGCCACGAGTACAGTATAATCCTACGCCTGATAGCTTTGCTGAAGTTAACGTCTACGGTCCAAGATTGTTCTTTGGTGTAAGAGGTAAATTCTAGAATCCTCCTGTGACTTGGGAGAGGCCTTGTGCAAAAGGCCTCTCCTTTTTTTGAAAATTGGTATATATTCTGACATACAATCGGAGCAAAACTGACCCTGAGAATTGCAGCAACTATTGGTAAAGCACATGGCTGACAAAAGACGTTATCACGAAGTGGCAGAGCAAATTTTGCAACTGATTGATTCAGGTGTGTTTCCGGCCGGGTCACGATTGCCCGGCGAAAGAGAGTTGGCAGAGCGTTTTGGAGTGAGCCGAGTGACAATAAGGGAGGCTGAGATTTCCCTGCAGGCAGTTGGCCGAATCCAGATCAAAACAGGATCTGGCGTATATGTAAAAGATCAGGATGTTGGCAAGGACATATCTTTTGATGCAGTCACAGCGTTTGAGCTTACAGAAGCTAGGGCGTTGTTCGAATCCGAAGCGGCTGCTTTGGCAGCGCCTATTATAAAAGACGAAACGCTTGCAGAACTTCAGAGGCTTGTGGATGAAATGTCGGAAAGCGGTGGAGGCTCCGACCCTCTCGCCGAAGGCGCGGACAGGGAATTTCATCTGACGATTGCAAGAGCTACCGGTAACTCAGCGATTGTTTATGTCGTTGAGTCGATGTGGAAGATGCGTACTGAGCTGCCTGATGTTAAGCGCATCTATGACTCAGTGTGTGTTGATGATGCCTCTCACCGGGAAAACGAACATCAGGAAATTCTTGATGCTCTTTGCTCTCGAGAGCCAAGGGCTGCCAGAAATGCGATGAAAGAGCACTTTACACGCCTGTTGGATGCAATGCTTTCCATCAGTGAGCAGCAGGCTGTGGAAGAGGTTAAGCGAAAAGCCTCCGAGAGCCGACAGCGCTATCTTATAAGTTCTACCCTTAACTGACTGACACTGATCTAACTATCACCTCACATGTGAGCATTATTGGTCAGGCCAATTAAAAATCATTACCTTGTGATTGGTATTGTTAATTGGTTGACTTATTCGCGTTTCGCAGCCTATCATTTCAACAATCGCTATCATCAAGAATGGCGTTGTATACTGATGAGGGAGCGTTCTTTGTGGGATCAATCGGCTCGATAACACATGCATACGACTCGCCGAGGGTGCTCGGCTTTGGGCGTTATGGAAGCCATCTCGCTGCTATACTAATTGCCTGCTTGCTATCGTCATTTTTTAGTCTGGCACAGGCAAAAGAAATTATCGTCACAACCCAGGAAGAGTATGCGCAGGCCGTTAAAAACGCTGAGCCAGGCGATGAAATTGTCCTCGTAAATGGCATATGGAAGAATTTTGAAATCCTTTTTACCGGTGTTGGCAAGCCAAACAAGCCAATTACTCTTCGTGCAGAAGACAGGGGCCGTGTAATTATCTCCGGGCAATCCAATCTTCGCTTGGCCGGGAAGCATTTGGTTGTTGACGGTCTGGTCTTTCGGGATGGCTACTCACCAACGAGTTCTGTGATATCTTTCAGGCGCGCCAAGGGGGATCTTGCATACAACTCACGGGTAACGCAGGTGGTTATTGATGAATTTAATAATCCCGAGCGATTTGAAGTTGATTACTGGGTCTCTCTATACGGGCAAAATAACAGGTTCGACCATAACCATTTATCCGGGAAGAATAATAAGGGGGTCACGCTTGCTGTGCGCCTGGATAGCAAGGAGAGCTTGCGCAATAATCATCGAATAGATCATAACTACTTCGGGCCAAGAGAAGTGCTTGGCTCAAATGGTGGCGAAACCCTCCGTATAGGGACATCAAAATACTCGCTCGAAGTTTCATCTACCTTGGTTGAAAATAATTACTTTGACAGATGTGATGGTGAGCTCGAGATCATATCCGTCAAGTCAGGAGAGAATATAGTTCGGGGTAACGTATTTTATGAATCGAGCGGTACGCTGACTTTACGGCACGGAAATAATAACATTATTGAAGGCAACGTCTTCTTTGGGAATGGCAAAGACCATACAGGTGGGATCAGGGTTATAAACAAAGGACAAGTTATCCGAAATAATTATATGGAGGGGTTGACCGGATACAGGTTCGCCGGGGCGCTTGTTGTAATGAATGGTGTTCCTGACTCTCCCATTAATCGTTATCATCAGGTTGAAGATGCAATAATTGAGCGTAATAGCATTGTAAATTCCGATCATATCCAGCTTGCTGCCGGTAGCGATCAGGAACGCTCTGCTGTCCCAGTCAGTACAATCTTTACGAAAAACTTTCTGTATCACGAGGATGGGCGTGAGCTATTCACCGTTTACGATGACATCACAGGTATTACATTTTCTGAAAATGTGATGCATGCGGTAGATGCTCCGCTTATCTCCGATGGCACCAGCTATTTAGAAACTCTTCGCGTATCGCGGGGTGAAAATGGTTTACTTTATCCTGTTGGTGACAGTGCTGTCAGTGCAGGTGTAAGTTCTGATCTTTCTCCTATTGCCCGGGACAAGACCGGTGTGGCCTGGTACCCAAAACCTGACAAGTCAAAGAGCTTTGGCTTCGGTAAGATTGTTTCTGTGCAAAACAAAGAAGGGGCGCTGGAGGCTGCGGTGAATCAGGCTGCTCCGGGGGATATCCTTGAACTTGAAGATGGCGCTTACGTCATTTCCAAAGTGCTAGGACTTGATAAGCCCCTGACAATCCGGTCTTCGTCAGTGCGGGGTGCAGTGATTACATACTCGCGGTCCGCTCTATTCGAGATTCAGGATGGCGGTAAATTGCGCCTGGATGGTATTGTAATATCCGGTCGTGACGCACCTGATAATGTCGGGAATTCTGTTATTCGCACTGTGAAGAGGGCGATGCTGAAGAATTACGAGATTGAAATTGTCAACTCTTCAATCAAAGATCTGGATGTGAACAAGGCTTATGATGTTGTGAGCGTTGAGAAAGGGACTTTGGCCGACAAAATACTGATCGAAGATTCTTCATTCTCGAATGTAAGTGGCAACATATTAAGGTTGAATGCAGAAAATGATAATTACGGAATATATAACGCTGACTATGTTATCCTTGAGGGGAATACTTTTCGAGATATTGGCGAAACCATTGTAAACTTGTATCGTGGTGGTACAGATGAAAGTACATTCGGGCCTCATTTTTCTATGTCTCGTAATGTCGTTCATAATGTGGGCTATCACAAGCAAAACAGTACAGAGGCATCGATCTTACTCCACGGCGTTCAGGTGTCCGACATAAGCAGTAACGAGTTTCATTCGAGCAAACCTCTGAAGGTCAATCATACTGTGAGCGAGCCGCGGACAAGTATCACAGGCAACAAATTTGTCGAAACTACCTCTCCGTTAGTTGTAGAGCTTTACAGCGAAGACGAAAATACAGCTTTTATCAGCGGCAATACATACGAGGCCGCACCATGATGATCGGTAAGGGCGCCATTTCGTTTATGCTCTGTCTGATTCTGCTATTGCAGTCAGCGGTTGGGTTGGATATTGAGCGCGATCCTGTGCTGACTATAAAGCCGGCAGAGGTTATCCAGATTTCTGGCGGAAAGGACAGATATAGCCTGTATCAATCCTCATTGGAAAAAAACATAGCGTATATTGATGATTTAATTTCCAAGCCGATAGAAATTCCCGTTCCAAAAGACCCTGGTGGCGGTTACACGCATGAGCAACATAAGCAGAATTATAACGTAATATATACTGCTGGATTACTCTACCAGATTACCGGTCAAGAGAAGTATGCCGCACATGTCAGGCAACTTCTATTGGGTTATGTTGAATTGTACCCATCACTGGGCGATCACCCGCAGAAAAAAGAGCAGTCTCCTGGCAGGCTGTTCTGGCAAAACTTGAATGAATCGGTTTGGTTGGTGCACAGCATTCAAGGGTATGATGCGATCTTGACTACCTTGTCCAGCGACGAACGAGATCTTATTGAAAATA
>JALEGM010000018.1 GCA_022763145.1 Aquisalinus sp.
ACAACGAAACCGGATACGCCTTCTTCGTCGTCATCGTAATAATCGTCATACTCTTCGTCGTATTCGTCAGCAGCAGTCATAATCTCAAGCTCCGGAGGGGACGGATATAGGCTTTTGCCTATCCGACTCGATGATTTCAAGCAAGCTAGACGAAATCATGGCACTTCACAGATATAATTTTCCTACAGCCAGTTTTCGGTATCAAAAAGCTTGCGGTGTTCGTGAATAGCAAAACGGTCCGTCATACCTGCGATGTAATCGCAAACAGCACGGGCGCGCTTTTCATCACTCACCCCCTCATACCGTTCGCGCCAAACCGGCGGCAGGACTTCCGGCTCGGTGAAGAATAACTCAAAAAGATCGCGAACGATGCGCTTTGCATGGCTGCGCGCGCGGTTGACTTTCCAATGGCGGTACATTCGATCCCAAAGGAAACTGCGCAGTTCATCAACCTTGGGGCGCATGGCCTCTGAGAAATCCACCATCGCGTGGTCAGCGATGCGTATGTCATCGGATGACACGGGATTCAGGGCTTTGAGCCGCCTGAGCGTTTCAGAATGAACATCAGCAATCATGGCGCCAATCATGTCTGAAACCGCCTCGGCAATGAGGATGTCCTGTGGCGTATCAGGGTATTTTTTTTCTGTGGCATGGATGGCTTCCCCGATCAGCGGCACGTCCATCGCTTCAGCCAGTGTAAAAACCCCTGCCCTCAAACCGTCGTCAACATCGTGATTATTGTAGGCAATGTCATCCGCCAGTGCTGCAATCTGTGCCTCTAAAGAAGGCCAGGTGTTAAGGAGCAGATCGTGCTGAGCAGCATATTCCTTGATAGCTGCTGGCAGAGGCTTTGCTTTGTCACGCCCTTTTGCCTGTGCCAGCCGGTCCGCGATGGTGCCAATCAGCGGACCGTTATGCTTCACGACCCCTTCCAGAGTTTCCCAAGTCAGGTTCAGGCCTTCAAAAGCAGCATGACGACGCTCCAGCTTTGTAAGTATCCGCAAAGTCTGGGCGTTATGATCGAAACCATTATAATCGGCCATGCATTCTTGCAGCACGTCCTCACCTGTGTGCCCAAAGGGCGAATGGCCAAGATCATGCGCCAGCGCCAGACATTCCGCCAGATCCTCGTCCAGTTTGAGCATCCTGGCGAGTGACCTGGCAACTTGCGCCACTTCCAATGAGTGCGTCAGGCGTGTTCGGTAGTGGTCGCCCTCGTGATATACAAAGACTTGTGTTTTATGCTTGAGGCGGCGGAAGGCGATAGAATGCACCACGCGGTCTCTGTCCCGTTGGAAAGCCGAACGGGTCTTGCTCTCCGGTTCTTCATGCAGTCGGCCACGACTCTGCTCGGCACGGCATGCATAAGGCGCAAGGGGGGCTGGGAAGGAAACACTCATCGCTATTCGCCTGCTTGTTGGATTAATTCCGATTAGCCGTGTTTGTACCAGCCCTGAACAGGGGGCAGATAAGTTTTTTCGGCACCCTTTGAACAAACCGGAATATGCTTATATATTTAGAAATGAAGTTTTGAGACTTGAGTAATTGTGACCGATACCATCACTCTTTCTGATCGCGCTGCGACACGTATCACTGAAATCCTTGGCAAGGAGACTGAGGGGGCGATGCTGCGCGTCGCCGTGGATGGGGGCGGTTGCTCAGGGTTCCAATACAGCTTTGATATTGTTCATGAGCGTCAGCCGGATGATCTTGTGATTGAAAAAGCAGGCGCTGTGGTTCTCGTCGATACCGTATCGCAGGAATATATGCCGGGCGCTGAAATCGACTTTTCAGATGAGCTGATTGGCGCTGCCTTCAAGATTAACAACCCGCTGGCAACAGCTTCATGCGGGTGCGGGACTTCCTTCTCAATTTAAGTCATACTTTGGCTCAAGTTGATTCGCGGAGGCCTTCATGTTTCCAGCACAGGCCATGATGATATCTGTCTTTGCGCAGGTTGCCCTGACCCTGTTCCTATTTGCGCGCGTCGCTTCTGTGCGAAACACGGAAATTCAGGCAGACAGCAGCCTTTTGGAAAAAGCTGCCATGGACTCATCGCAATATTCTCTGAAAGCACAGAAAATTGGCAATAGTTATAACAGTCAGTTTCAGCTGCCCCTGTTGTTTTACACCATTGTCGCTTTTGCCATGCTGACAGCCAGCGAAAGCTATCTTCTGGCTGGACTTGGTGCTTTATTTGTGCTGACACGGATCATCCACATGATGGTACATGTAGGCAGCAACAATGTAATGTACCGCTTCCTAAGTTTCGCAGCTGGCTATGCCATTCTTGTCATCATGTGGATCGTGTTTGGCATCACCTATTTCCTGTAAGGGCTTGTTCATGAAAATCGCTACCTGGAACGTAAACTCCATCAATGCACGGCTGCCACGTATTCTTGAGTGGTTCGACGAGGCAACACCGGATGTTGCGGTTTTGCAGGAAATAAAGTGCGTCGATGAGAAGTTCCCATCTTCGGTGTTTGAAGACCGTGGCTATCATGTAGAGGTGCACGGACAGAAAACCTATAATGGCGTTGCCTTGCTCTCCAAATTTCCAGTTGATGATGTCGTTTGCGGCTTGCCGGGGAATGAAGAAGATGAGCAAGCCCGATATATAGAGGCGCTCATTTGTCCTGACGACACTGAACCTCTGCGCATTGGAGGGCTATACCTCCCAAATGGTAACCCGGCACCGGGGCCAAAGTTTGACTATAAATTATCCTGGATGGCACACCTTCAAAAGCGGGCGGTGGCACTGCTGGAGCAGGAGGAGGCCTTTGTGCTTGCAGGGGACTATAATGTCATTCCGCAAGCAGAAGATACTCATGACGCTGTTGCCTGGGAGGGAGATGCCCTCTTCCGACCAGAAAGCCGTGGCAGTTTTCGGCAGTTGCTTAATCTGGGTCTGACTGAGGCGCTGCGCCATCTTAACCCGGACGATATTTTCTATACTTTCTGGGACTATCAGGGTGGTGGCTGGCCGAAAGATCATGGCATACGCATTGACCATCACCTGCTTTCGCCGCAAGCGGCTGATCGGCTGACTGGTGGCGGCGTTGACAAGAATGCGCGTGATCCAGGATTCGGTACGCAGGAAGCAAAACCTTCCGACCATGTGCCGGCCTGGATAACTCTGGACTAACGCTCGAGATGACGTCGCGGATTTTGCTCTTTGATCTTGGCGGTGTGTTAATCCGCTTGCGGATTGCAGAAAGTCTGACTGCTCTCAGTCCACTCAATCTTGACTGGGAGGGCATCAAGTCAATTCTGCTGGAAAATCCTATGATCCGGCAGTTTGAATGTGGCCAGTGCTCACGTGCCGCTTTTGCTGAAAGTTTTATACGGGACTTGCAGCTTGATATGACGGCGGAAGCTTTTCTGGCGGAGATGGCAACATGGCCTGTAGGATTCTTTGATGGTGCGTTAGATTTGCTGGGGGATTTGCGCCAGTCCTACTCAGTCAATTGCTTCAGCAACACCAATGAGGTGCACTGGCAACAACACTGGGCAGACCAGTTCGATCATCCGTTCGCTTCACACCTCATTGGCCTTGCCAAACCAGACCCGGCTGCGTTTGAGTATGTGCTACAAAAGCTTGGTGCAGCACCCGAGGATGTCTGGTTTTTTGACGACTCACGCGCGAATGTTGCAGCCGCTTCAGAATTGCAAATCAATGCATTTCATACAGATGGCTTCGAAGTGTTGGTGCGCAAACTGGAAGAGCTTGGCTTCGTGAATAGCACGGCGCATTATCTGCGCGGTTGATTACTTTTGCCGCATCGCCCGCTTCTTTTTATTCTGGGCACGATAGGCAAGGTCCATTGCCAAAAGTGTCTCCTTGTTTACGCCCAGTTCCCGTTCGATGCCTTCGGCAACTTTCGAGGTAATGCCGGAGCGTTCATTGAGAATATAGGACAAGGATTGGCGTGAAATGCCGATTCGTCTGGCAAGGGAGCCAAGAGGTTCTCCCTCCGGTAAAACCCAGTGGCGCAAAAATTGTCCGGGGTGTGCATACTCGCCTGTAACAGATGGCATGTCAGTACATCTCCTCAAGATCAAGGCGGCTAATTTTTTCACCGTTCAACTTGAACGTCAGATACCAAACAGCCGAAATGGCGATACAGTACTCCCCCGCTCTCTTGCCCTTACCGGCATATGGCAGCGCAAGAAACTCGTCGATGCGACGAAAGCAGGAGAGAAAACTGAGGATAGCCCGCAGTTTTTCAAGCTGCCCATCGCTGAGCCCAAGTTGTCCGGGACCGGCCCAGAGGGCGGCGAGTGCCGTTTTTCCGGCTTCATCATCCTGCCAGAATGTCCGCAGGTCTTTAGACCGAAAACTGGTCAGCTCCATCACTACCCTCTTGTTTGTCTAACTTGACGTTATTCAGGCCTTGTTCAACAGACCGACCACCTTATAACCGAGTCTTGGGGGCCACTGTCAAACAGGGTTGGCCTTTTGCGGAGAACTCATGGACTGGTCCACACAGCAAGATGAAGCGCTCAAAGCCGTAGCGCGCTGGTATCGAGATCGGGATAGCCAGGTTTTCCGGCTTTTTGGCTATGCCGGGACAGGCAAAACAACCCTGGCGCAACATCTGGCAGAAGGTGTTGACGGCGAAGTTGTCTTTGGGGCTTTCACTGGCAAGGCAGCGCATGTCTTGCGACAGAAAGGTTGCGAAGGGGCAAGCACCATTCACTCCCTGATCTATCGCCCGGCCATGGGGGATGAAGATGACCCGGAAGCCGAACCCATGTTCACCATCCGCCGTGATGCACCTGCCGCCGACGCGCACCTCATCATCATTGATGAATGTTCGATGGTGGATGAAGAACTTGGGCGTGACCTGCTTTCTTTCGGAGTGCCGGTACTGGTGCTGGGTGACCCGGCGCAGCTACCGCCGGTAAAGGGCGGTGGTTTCTTTACCGAGGCTGACCCGGACGTGATGCTGACGGAAGTGCATCGTCAGGCAGCGGATAATCCGATCATCCGCCTCTCCATGGATATCCGCGAGGGCGGTGTTCCCGCTTATGGTGACCTTGGACAGAGTCGAGTCATTAGTCGCAAGGAGATCGATTCGGACACTATCTTGGCGGCAGATCAAGTGCTGGTCGGACGCAATGTTACCCGCTCCAGGTATAATCAGCGGATACGCACGCTGCTGGATTTTGATGGCTCCGTTCCTTGCGTTGGAGAGCGGTTGGTCTGCCTACGCAATAACAAACAGAAAGGCCTGCTTAATGGCGGTATCTGGGAGGTTAAATCCCGGCACGGCAAGAAAGCAGGACGCCTTCGCTTTGGATTGATTCCGGAAGATGGCGGGCGCGTGACGCAGGTTTCTGTATTGCCGGAGTTCTTCGCGAGTGGCGCCGACAGCATCCCCTGGCCAAAGCGACGCAATTCTGATGAGTTCGATTATGGTTATGCTCTGACAGTACACAAATCACAGGGCTCGCAATGGGATAATGTGGTTCTGTTTGATGAGAGCTTTGCATTTCGGGAACATAAGGAACGCTGGCTATACACCGCTGTAACGCGGGCGGCGGAGCAGATTACGATTGTGCGTTGAACTCACACATCTATCAGACATTACCCCCCTGTTCAGGATCAAGATCATAAAAGAAACCTGTTCTGCACTCCCGGCTCCGGCAAAGGGCAGCTGTCTTTCTTGCCGAACCAGCGATACCGATTTCTGGCAATCATATTGTAAAACGCATTGCGCAAGGGACGCGGCACAAGGCTGAACAACGTTCCCGCGATGGGCCAGGGTTGGTCGAGTTTCTTCAATATCCGGATAACTGCCTCGGAATTCTGATAGGTCTGCCCGTTCTCGGCGAGTAAAAAACTGGCGGGGTCTTTTGGATCGAGACCTGCGCGCTCCAGCAGTGCCGAGCCAAATGCGCCCTGCATACTGGCAAACCTGAACACTTCCTGTCTGTCCCGTTTCAGCACGAACTGTACCGAATGCGAACAGATGTTGCACACACCATCAAACACAATCACTGGCGACGACATACTCAACAAATCCGTGTCTAACACTTAATTCCTCGCATAATTTGGTGACCAGTACATGACAAGCAGCTGAAACTAGGATTTTTTTGCCCACAAATTAACCTTAACAGAACCTTACTGTTTGGCATGGCGATTGCTGCGCTTCTCCTGAGGACATTCAGGAGGTGCCATCATGGGAACTAAAATCCGTATCTCAAATGAGTTTTTACATCAGGGGAAAGACCCTGGCCGTTTACGTGATGACAAAACAGCATATTTGCGCGCGGCCCGTCGCAACATGGCAGCTGAAAAGACAGAAAAGGCAGACCGTATCTCGCCGCAGGTCAAAGATATGATCCTGTTCGTTGGTCTGTTCGCGCTCGCCTTTTCCCTGATGGGCTTTTTCTTCGGATAATTTTTTTTCATGCAGTAGCCTCTGCCAAAAGCTCCGCCTGCAACTCTTCCAGGATTGCCTCAGAAGCACTGCCGTGAATTGCCTCACGATTTATCTCCATCATCACTGGCACAGCCAACGGTGATACCATCGGCAAGTGAATATGATTGAGCCTACCCTGCACCCGAGCAAGCAAGGCAGAAAGCCGGGCAATATCCAGAAATCCGCCCGCTGCGTCAGTCCAGGCTGCTTTCAATAAAATATGATCAGGCTCATGCTCGCGCAGGACATCATATATGAGGTCAGCGGAGAAAGTGACCTGGCGCCCTGTCTTGCGTTCACCGATATGATTGCGCTCAATCAACCCCGCGATGATCGCACAATTTCGGAAGGTATGCTTCATCAACGCAGCATCGGCGAGCCAGGTTTCCAGATCATCGCCCAACATGTCTTCATCGAAGAGTGCCGTCATATCCACTTCTTCCATATCTTTCCGAGCCCAGACGGAAAGCGCATATTCTGTCGGACAAAAGCCGAGAGGCTGAACACCAGCGCGTTCAAGGCGACGGGTGAGCAACATTCCCAGAGACTGGTGAGCCAGACGCCCGTCAAACGGATAGCAAACGAGAAAATGTCTGTCCTTGCGGGCGAAGGTTTCGACCAGAAGCTCCTTTGGCTTCGGGATAACTGATTTCAGACGCTGTACTTCCAGCCAGTCGCGCACCTGATCCGGCAGGTTCTCCCAACTTGAAGGCGTGTCAATCATCTGCCGGACCCGTGAAGCCAAATAGGTGGTCAGCGGAAATTTTCCACCCTGCCAGGAAGGCACGCTCGCTTCGTTACTGCTGGCACGAGTGTAAAAGGCTTCACCATCGACCATGCCTTCGAAACGCAAGACTTCGCCTCCGAACAGGAATGTATCCTTTGGCCCCAGATGGTCGATGAACCATTCCTCCACAGAGCCGAGCTTGCGACCAAGGCGACGGGCCTGGCTGTAAGGCTTGCCGTCCTTGCCCTTGCGGATCGAGCCGAGCCGCAAGGTAACGGACTGTGCCTCAATGATGGTGCCGACATTCATGCGATATTGCTGGGCGGTTCGGGCATCGCGGATTTTCATACGCCCCTCTTCCGCCGGAACGATGCGGCGAAAGCGTTCATACGCCTTGAGGGCGTAGCCGCCAGTCGAAACAAAATCGAGCACTTTGTCGAAATCTTCGCGCGGTAGCTTCGCGTAAGCCCAGGCTGATGTAACCTCCTTGTAAAGATCATCCGGATGGAATGGCCCTGCAGCGGCCATACCCCAGATATGCTGCGCCAACACATCCAATGCGCCTTCGCGCGGCGGGTCCCCATCCAGTACATTCTCGCGCACAGCCTCGCACGCTGCCTGACATTCCAGCACTTCAAACCGGTTGGCCGGTACAAGCAAGGCGCGCGAGACTTCATTGAAACGGTGATTGGAGCGACCAATCCGCTGGATCAGGCGCGACGAGCCCTTGGGCGCGCCGATCTGAATGACGAGATCGACCTCCCCCCAGTCAATGCCGAGATCCAGGGTGGACGTGCACACCACCGCGCGCAAGGCGCCGCCAGCCATGGCGGCCTCTACCTTGCGGCGCTGCCCCACATCCAGCGAGCCATGATGCAAGGCAATGGGCAGGTTATCTTCATTCAACTGCCAGAGGGCTGCAAAGATGATCTCTGCCTGACTGCGGGTATTGGTGAAGATCAATGCCGTTTTAGCGGTCTTGATCGCTTCGTACACATCCTTGTAGGCATGGCGCGCCAGATGGCCCTGCCAGGGGATGCGTTCTTCCGTCTCGAGAATTGTAATGTCCGGTTCTGCCCCACCCTGCCCGGTGACCAGATCTGCGCGCTTCTTTCGCCCATGCTGGGAGACCAGCCAGCGCCGCAGAGGATCAACTTCTGCCACGGTGGCGGACAGTCCCACTGTGCGCATTTTTGGTGCAAGTTGCCACAGGCGCGCGAGGCCGAGACTGAGCAAATCTCCGCGCTTGGAAGTGACCAGCGCATGAAGCTCGTCCAGAATGACGCACTCGAGCTTTTCAAAAAATTCTGGGGCAGACGGATGGGCCAGCAACAATGCCAACTGTTCTGGCGTGGTAAGCAGAATATCCGGCGGGGTATGGCGCTGACGCTGGCGCTTTGAGGCCGGGGTGTCACCGGTGCGGGTTTCGATCTTGACCGGCAAGCCCATTTCTTCTGCCGGGGTTTGCAGATTGCGCGACACATCGACGGCCAGTGCTTTCAGCGGCGATATGTATAATGTGTGCAGGCGGGGCACCGGCGACGGATTTTCCGTGAGGTCGATAAGAGATGGCAGGAAACCGGCGAGCGTCTTGCCGCCGCCGGTGGGCGCAATAAGCAATGCCGAGCGGCCAGCGTGCGCTTTCTCGAGCAGTTCTGCCTGATGCGTGCGCAACTGCCAGCCGCGACCGGCGAACCAGTCGGCGAAAGTTGGCGGCAGTGTGCTCAGGCTGTGATCCATCTTCGTGTCGTTCTCATCATTTCCATGCCTCAAACATAAGGGCAAATGGAAGGGGGCACATAAGTTTTTAAGATATTGATTTATCTGGATTTTTCTATTTGCTGCGCGATGCTATGGCTACAAGAAAGACCTTTGCGCGACTGCCGCTAATCGGTATGACACAAAACCAGTGATTGTGCCCACAGGGCGAGACGAAAACAGGGGCGATATGGCAGAACCAGCATTTTCCGCGAGTGGCAGCAGGCTCTTCACCTCCTGGCTGACAGGGGCGAAAGCCAGCCTTGCCTTCACCACCTATCAGGCAGGCAAGGTGTTTTTCATCGGGATGCAGCCAGATGGACGACTGTCCATTTTCGAGCGGACATTCGCCCGCTCCATGGGGCTGGCTGCGCAGGACAAGCGCCTGTGGATGGCAACGCTGAACCAGCTCTGGCGGTTTGAAGATTTTCTGGAAACCGGCGAACAGCATAACGGTTTTGATGCGGTGTATGTGCCACTCGAGAGCCGGACGACCGGCGATGTGGATGTGCATGATATCGGTATACAGACCGACGGACAGCCGGTTTTCGTCACCACCCTGTTCAACTGCCTTGCTGTGCCGGATGAGACGCACTCCTTCCGTCCTGTTTGGAAACCGCCATTTATTGACCGGCTGGTGGCGGAAGACCGTTGCCACCTCAACGGCCTCGCCATGGAAGATGGCAAGGCGAAATATGTCTCCATGGTCTCCACCACCAATATCTCCGAAGGCTGGCGCGAGCATCGTGAAAGCGGCGGTGTCATCATGGATGTGGAGAGCAACGAGATTGTGGCGACGGGACTTTCCATGCCGCATTCCCCGCGCGTGCATAATGGTGACTTATGGGTGTTGAATGCAGGGACAGGCGAGTTCGGCAGGATTGACCGGGACAGCGGCACGTTCGAGCCGGTGGCCTTCTGCCAAGGTTTCTTACGTGGACTGACCTTTATTGGTGACCATGCCGTAGTTGGCCTCTCCAAGCCGCGCGAGAACAAGACCTTTCAGGGGCTTGCGCTGAATGACCGCCTGGAGAAGGAAGGTGTGTCACCGCAATGTGGCCTGAAGGTGATCGACCTCAAAACCGGGGCCGTTGCGCACTCCTTCACGATTGAAGGTGTTGTGGAAGAACTTTATGACGTGGTTGCCCTGCCCGGCCTGATTCGGCCGATGGCACTTGGTTTCAAGACGGAGGAAATCCGCCATTACCTGAAACCGGCACCTGTTGATCTGTAAGCTGCTTATTCGCTCTATCAAAAAAGCCCGGCGCGAAGGCCGGGCTTTTTTTGTTGAAGTGATTGAAGCCTAGAACGGCAGGTCTCCACCGCCATTATTTCCGCCCGTATCAATATCATCAGCCAAGTCACTGAACAGAATATTTTCGACCACTACCAACTGCCCATTCCCCAGATCCAATATGGTTGTGCCGCTTTCTATTCCGTCATCAATGACAGAGAAACCTGCGCCAACGCCACCATCGGAAAAGGCAGTTAAGTCTAGCGTATCCACATTATCTTCAAAATCAGTGATGGTATCTGTCACACTGATTTCTCCATCGACTTCTTCTGTAATGATGAAGACATCTGCATCTGCACCACCTGTCAGCATATCGCTGCCCAGACCATCAGTCAGTTGATCAAGGCCGGAACCACCGAAGATAACGTCATCGCCAGCACCACCAACGAGGAGATCATCACCGCCGGCACCATCCAGAATGTTAGTGAGGTCGTTGCCGGTGAGAACGTCATTGAAGTCAGAGCCTGTAAGGTTCTCAATATCCGTCAGTACATCCCCTTCTGCATCGCCGCCGACATTGACCACAGCCTCGAAAGTGGCGCGGCCAAACACCACATAGCTTTCGCCGGTGTTTGTGCCATTCGTGTCGCCACCCTGAGCGCCAATGATAAGGTCATCAAAGCCATCACCATTGACATCCCCTGCTGAGGAAACAGAACCACCACTCCCGTCATAAGCATCTATCCCGTTCAGGACAAAGCCATTGCTGCCATCAAGGGAAGAAAGCTCAAAGCTGGCAGCAAACCCGTCCGAAGAGCCGAACACCACATAGCCTTCACCGGCAGTGTCTGCGCCACTCGGATCGCCGAATCGAGCTCCGATGATGAGGTCATCAAGACCGTCCCCATTGACGTCTCCGGCGGAAGAAACGGAACTACCGCTAAGGTCATCAGCATCGATCCCGTTCAGGACAAAGCCATTGCTGCCATCAAGGGAAGAAAGCTCAAAGCTGGCAGCAAACCCGTCCGAAGAGCCGAACACCACATAGCTTTCGCCACCATTCTGATCAGCGCCGGAGGCCCCTATGATAAGATCATCTATGCCGTCACCATTGACATCCCCGGCTGAGGAAACAGAACCACCACTCCCGTCATAAGCATCTATCCCGTTCAGGACAAAGCCGTTACTACCATCCAGGGATGACA
>JALEGM010000217.1 GCA_022763145.1 Aquisalinus sp.
ACGGCTTCTTCCGCAGCCCGTCGTTTCTGATCATCCAGTGACATTCTTCACCTCATACTCTTCATTCAAAATAAAAGCGCTGGCCCGACAAGGCCAGCGCTGAATACAGAAACGACTGACTAAAACCGTATAGGCAGCCTATAGGTCAGGATTTTCCGAACCAGTGGACGTAGCTCCAAGTGGCCCTGCACCGTACTGATTTGGCCCATCACTTGGCTTGGCATACGACATGATGATCAGGATGATGAAGCCAATGAGCGGAATCAGGTTCAACAGCACCCACCAGCCGCTATGTCCGGTATCATGCAGACGGCGCACACCAACTGCCAATGAGGGAATGATTGACCCTAGTGCAAACAGATTGGACAGAATACCTGTCATCCCGAGCATACCTTCCAGCATGGTCAGCACAACAAGCGCTACGATATAGAAAAGGAAGAACCACCAGTATTCGCCGCGCCCGGAACGGTCCTGAAAGTTCACATAATTGGAGTACACTGACTTGACGGCTTGCATGAAGTCCATATCGGTCCCTTTCCTCGATATTTATGACCAGAGCTTATCAGTGTTCGGTGATTATTCAACAGTAACGGACTTGGCCAGATTACGTGGCTGGTCGACATCGGTTCCCTTGGCAACAGCCGTATAATACGCCAGCAACTGCACGGGCACTGCATAAACAATTGGCGTCAATAGGGGCTCCATGACTGGCGCCTGCACCTGGCCCCACAAATCACCACCACGAGTTGCCTCCGCGATACCTTCGCTGGAAGAGACCAGCAAACACTTACCACCACGCGCCATCACTTCCTGCATGTTTGAGATCGTCTTTTCAAACAGCACATCCTTCGGCGCGACAACAATCACCGGCACATTTTCATCAATCAGTGCAATCGGTCCGTGCTTCAGCTCGCCAGCCGCATAGCCCTCGGCATGGATATAGGAGATCTCTTTCAGTTTCAGTGCCCCTTCCATGGCGAGCGGGAAGCTGACACCACGGCCAAGGTAAAGAACGTCGCGAGCTTTGGAGAGTTCATGGCAAAGCTGCTCGACCTCAGCAGCACGAGAGAGTGCTTCGGATATATGGCGCGGCGTTTCCAACAGGGCATCAACGAGATCACCCTCACGGTCTGCATCAAGCACACCGCGCTGACGCCCGGCGCCAATGGCAATCGCGGCAAGCGCAGCAAGCTGGCAGGTGAATGCCTTGGTCGAGGCGACACCAATTTCAGGTCCGGCATGGGTTGGTAAACAGATATCCGCTTCTCGCGCAATCGTGGATTCCGGTACGTTAATCAGCGCTGCGATTTTCTGTCCGGCGTTCTTTGCATCCCGCAGGGCAGCAAGCGTATCCGCTGTCTCCCCGGACTGGGAGATATACAGCGCCATACCGTTTTCCGGATACGGTACATGTCGGTAGCGCAATTCCGACGCGATATCGATCTCGACAGACAGGTTGGCCCATTGCTCAAACCAGTATTTGGCAATCAACCCGGAATAATATGCCGTGCCACAGGCAGAAATAGTCAATCTTGACACGGATGAGAAGTCCAGCCCATCCGGCATTCGAATTGCCCGCCGGACTGGATCAACATAGGCAGATAATGTGTGACCGACCACTTCAGGCTGTTCATGGATTTCTTTCGCCATGAAGTGGCGGTGTCCTCCCTTGTCCACAAGGGTTGCGGCTGCATCAGAAATCTGTTCCGGGCGATCTACCGGTTTGCCTTGCGCGTCAGTCAGGTCAAAACCATCCTGCCACATGACACCTCTATCTCCATCCTGCAGATAGGTGACCCTGTTCGTGAATGGCGCCAGTGCATAAGCATCGGAGCCAAGAAACATCTCGCCATCACCGCGCCCGACTGCCAGGGGACTGCCCATCCGGGCGATATAGACCTTACCCGGATGGTCCAGAATAAGGACAGCAATCGCAAAAGCCCCTTCCAGACGCGCCACCGCATCAGCAAATGCCTCTTCCGGTTGACGGCCCTTGTCGAGATAATGGCTAACAAGGTGCGCGATTGTCTCCGTATCGGTTTCTGTCTCGAAAACTTGTCCAGCCTTGGTCAACTCATCGCGTAAGTCAGCAAAATTCTCGATGATACCATTATGAACGACTGCCACCTTATCCGTTGCGTGGGGGTGCGCATTGACCACTGTTGGTGCACCATGGGTCGCCCAGCGCGTATGGCCAATGCCGACAAGCCCACCAAGCGGCTGATCTGTCAGCACTTCGCGCAGCGCAGACAGTTTACCCACGGCACGGCGACGCTCAATCTTGCCATCCAGAAAAGTCGCAATGCCGGCAGAGTCGTATCCGCGATATTCAAGGCGCGTCAGCCCCTCAAGGATTGACCCTGCTACCTCAGATTTTCCAATGACACCGATGATACCACACATGACTTAAATTCCTTCAACTATCCTTGGGCGTCATTTTTTGACGGAAGCTGATCGCCCAGCCGGTTTTCTGCATTTGTCGCCCGCGCGCAACAGCCAGCGCATCCGGCTCTACATCTTTCGTGACGACAGATCCCGAGCCGACATAAGCGCCTGCGCCGACTGTCACCGGCGCGACCAGCGAGGAATTAGAGCCGACAAAAGCACCGTCACCAATCACTGTCTTGTATTTTCGGAAACCGTCGTAATTACAGGTAATCGTACCTGCCCCGATATTCGCTTCTGATCCAATCTCAGCGTCGCCGATATAACTCAGATGGCTGACTTTAGCACCCTCTCCCAAGGCCGCTTTCTTGACCTCGACAAAATTGCCGATCTTGGCGTTCTCTCCGACAACAGTGCCAGGGCGCAATCGCGCAAAGGGGCCGACAGCAGCACCAGCCTTTACCTGCACACCTTCCAAGTGAGAGAATGCCTTGATCTCTGCTTCGCTCTCAACCGCTACACCAGGACCGAACACAACATTCTGTCCGACCCTGACATCCTGTGCCAATTTCGTATCATGAGAAAAGTATACTGTCTGCGGATCATAAAGTGTTACACCAGACAGCATGGCCTCTTCCCGGCGACGGGTCTGATAAACAGCCTCTGCTTCCGACAGGCCCAGTCGCGAATCAACACCCATGACCTCATCTTCGTCACACTCGACCACCCGCGCCGTCGCACCCGAGGCTCGGGCCAGGCCGACAATGTCTGTCAGGTAATATTCGCCCTTCGCATTGTCATTCGTGATTTTGGGCAGTTCCTGCGTCAGAATATCCGAGCGCATGGCCATTACCCCGGAGTTACATAGTGTGACAGCCAGCTCATCAGGGCTGGCATCTCGCGCCTCAACGATCCGCTCCAGCGCATTACCATCATCAGTAATCAATCGCCCATAAAGCTTGGGGTCATCAGGTCTGAAACCGAGCACCACCACCCCGGCACCGTCTGCGACGAGTGTGGACATTTCATGAAGGGTTTCTGGCTTGATTAGAGGTGTATCTGCATACAGAACAAAAACAACGCCCTCGAAGCCTTCAAGTCCCGGCATAGCGCATGTCACAGCATCCCCGGTCCCGCGCGGCGGTGCTTGAACATACACTTGGGCTTCTGGCGCAAATTCACGCGCGGCATCGCCGACTTCGGGCGCATGATCACCAATTACGACACAGAGCCGCTCAGCCCCCATCTCTTCAGAGACGCCGACCACATGCCCAAGCATCGGCAAGCCACCTACCGGGTGCAGGACCTTCGGCAACTGTGACTTCATCCGTGTCCCATGGCCCGCGGCCAGAATCACAATGGCTGTTTTATCTGTCTTACTCATCACATATCCACATGCTGCCTTTAACCGGCTTTAGTAAGGCTCTTAAATGAAGATTCGTTTCTTTTTCTTTCGAGCAGGACACCGTATGAGGTCAGCATCCTTAAAAGGACCACCGCTATGCCGGACATCACGCCCCCACGCAACACAGTCCTGATCTTTGATCTCGACGGCACGCTAGTCGATAGCGCGCCGGATCTGGCCGAAGCCATGAATCATGTGCTGCAGCTCGAGGGCTTTACGCCCCTGCCTCCGGAAGAGGTGCGTCATCTCGTCGGTCATGGTGCCAGAGCCCTGCTTGAAGCAGGGCTGGCCGCCCACGGTAGCTCCGTCACCGACGAAAAAATGGACGCGCTCATCGCGCTCTTTATCGAGCATTACAAGGCCCATCTGACAGACAAAAGCCGCCCCTTTCCGGGCGTAACAGAAGCCTTGAGCGTTCTGCGCGATGAAGGTTTTCCCCTGGCTGTCTGCACCAACAAGAGGGAAGAACTCGCCCTCCCCCTACTCAGAGACCTGGCCTTGTCTTCCTATTTTGAGTGCATCATCTGTCGCGACAGCCTGCCAAAGTACAAACCGGACCCGCTTCCACTCCAGACCTGCGCCGAGCGCACCGGCACCACTTCGGGCATCATGGTCGGCGACACCATGACGGATCTATCCGCCGCCCTCGCCGCTGACATGGCCTGCCTCATTGCCAGTTTCGGCTATGGGCGTTTTGAATCTGAAGAGATAAAAAAAGCCCGGCAGTTCGACCACTTTGACGAAATACCGGGCATTATATTGGAAATAGTATCAGGCTGACGCCCGTTTATACGCCTCAGGCAGCTTCCATAGCTGTACGCTGGGGCATGCCATTGACCATATTACTGCGCAGATCTGTTCTGGCTGAGCGCATGGTGGAGACAAACCCCTCATTCACCAGCTCAATATCCACATCGAAACCTTTCTTCTTCCAGAATTCGATGATTGTGTTTCTCAGACGCGTAGCACCATCTTTGTTACAATAATCGGACATCTTGATCCTCCTGTTTTATTGGTTCGAGGCCCTTATTGTTGTTGGCCATATGCAATCAAATTTCCCCGAATGAGTCCAGTGAAAACTATATTTCCTGATAAAATTATAGGTGAAAATTTGTGACATTGTATCAAATTGGCCGCAAGAACTGGATTTTATGCAGTTTATAAGGCTAGCCGATATTGATTCGTATAAAATTATAAGCAAAGCTGATATTTGCGAATCATGTCCGAACAAAAAGCCATAACCCGTCCTGTTCTGCCGGAACATCCGGAAACGGAAAGCGCTATTGGTGCGCGCATCCGGTTATCCCGCAAAATGAAAGGCCTGAATCAGGCTGATCTCGCCACACGTCTCGGCGTCAGCCAGCCGACTGTCGCCAACTGGGAATCAGGGGTTCACGATCCACGTCAGCTAATGC
>JALEGM010000218.1 GCA_022763145.1 Aquisalinus sp.
ATCAGGATGAGTGGCTTCAGGCTTTGCGCGAAGATATATCTGTCCAGCTGGTTCACACAAACCTCTATACTTCTCTGACGCAGAGTGTCATGTCCCATCTAGAGACTAAACTGCTGTTTCGCCTAACACAATCGGTGCAATGCGCAAACAGATCGCGATGCTGACAGGATGAATTCCAGGTAAGTGACCAATAAGACAAAAATGGAGAGCCCGACATGATCACGTTTTCAAAATCAGCCCTGCCAAAATCCGGTGCTGTTGTCGTACCCGTATTTGCAGACGGTGCGAAGACTGCTGCATTTGATAGCCTTGATGACCTTACCGGCGGCACTCTTTCCAGAGCCGCCAAAGCAGCCGATTTTTCCGGCAAAACAGGTCAACAGGTAGATGTTATCGGACCCGATGGCATCAACAATAGCATGGTTTTGTTGATTGGCGCTGGCAGCAGAAAGGACATGACAGTCCTAGGAGCCCAGAATTTGGGTGGTAAAGCAGTTGCGCGATTTTTTCGCAGCCCGGAAAAGGCAATTACCATAGCGCTCGAAGGGTTTGAATGTGACGGCGCAGATACGGATGACCTCCATGCTGCGGTGGGTTTTGGAGCTCGACTAAGGGCCTATTCTTTCAACACTTACAGAACCAAAGCTGAAAAGTCTGAGCTGCCCAGCCTGAGCAAAGTAACAATCAATAGTCCTGAGGCTACAAGCGCTAAGAAAGCCTACGCGGATTTCGATAAAATTGCAGACGGCGTTTTCACAGCCCGAGACCTTGTTTCAGAACCTGCGAACATCCTGCATCCTGAGACCTATGCAGCACGCTGTCAGGAATTGGAAAGTATCGGCCTCGAAGTCACTGTACTTGGCGAGAAAGAGATGAAGAAACTTGGCATGGGGTCACTTCTGGGCGTTGGCCAGGGGTCTGTGCGCGAGAGCAAGCTCGTCGTGATGAAATGGATGGGCGGCAAAAAAGGTCAGAAGCCAGTCTGTTTTGTCGGCAAGGGTGTTACATTCGATACAGGCGGTATATCGCTTAAACCGCCCGCAGGCATGTGGGACATGAAATGGGACATGGGCGGCTCTGCCGCCGTCACAGGCGCCATGGTTGCTCTGGCAGGCCGTAAGGCAAAAGCGAATGTCATCGGCATTATCGGGCTGGTTGAAAATATGCCTGATGGTAATGCGCAGCGTCCCGGTGATGTTGTGACTTCCATGTCGGGGCAAACAATCGAAGTCCTCAACACGGACGCGGAAGGGCGTCTCGTGCTGGCTGATGCGCTCACATATACACAAGAAAAATTCAAACCTGCGGCGATTGTTGACCTCGCAACACTTACAGGTGCGATTATCATTTCTCTGGCTCATGAATATGGCGGATGCTTCTCACCAGATGATGAACTTGTCACGGCACTGACAGATGCTGGTAAGGCAACCGGAGAAGAATTATGGCGTATGCCGCTCGGTAAAGCGCATGACGACATGATTAAGTCTGACATTGCAGACATGAAGAATATCGGCGGAAGGGAAGGCGGGTCGTCCAGTGCCGCAGCCTTCCTGAAGCGTTTTGTCAGTGACGATGTTCCATGGGCCCATCTCGATATTGCCGGGATGGCCTGGCAGAACAAGGATAAGCCAACTTGCCCAAAAGGCGGGGCAGGTTACGGTGTTCGTCTGCTGGATGAGTTTATTAGAGCAAATTACGAAAACTAATTCCGGAACGCTGCATGGCTGAAGTGTTGTTTTACCATCTGGAACGGGCAAAGTTGGAAACAGTTTTGCCCGGACTGCTGGAAAAGACACTTGAACGCGGTTGGCGCGCAACTGTTCGTGTCGGAGACGCGGAAAAACTGGAAACACTGGAAAATCTGTTATGGACTTATGCAGATGAAAGTTTTCTGCCACACGGTTCTGCAGGAGAAAGCTCTACCCATCCTGTCTGGCTAACTAGTGAAGACTCTCTGGATGCTGATCGCGACCTGCTTTTTCTGGTTGAAGGTGCGGAAGCTGTACTTGAGGAGATAAATAGTCTTGTTAGGTGCATCTCTATTTTCGACGGCGCTGATGAGGGTGCACTAAGTAAGGCACGGGAATTCTGGAAAGCCCTGAAGAATACAGACCATAACCCCACATACTGGCGCCAGTCACCACAAGGAAAATGGGAAAAACAGGGCTGATGTCTCTCGATACAGAGCGATTTCGCCAACTTCTTATTACTCGTCGGCAGGAGCTGTTAGATCTGTCACAGTTAGCCACCGAAGCCAGAAAACCTGTTGAGCTTGATCAGCAATCAGTTGGCCGCTTATCGCGGCAAGATGCCTTACAGCAACAGGCTATGGCAAATGCACAAGAGAAGATGCGCAGACGTGATCTCAACCGCATCGACGCTGCACTTGCTCGCATAGAGGATAGCACTTACAGCCTCTGCCTAGAATGCGAGAAGAAGATAGGCGAAAAACGTCTACTCGTTGATCCGGCAACAGAGTTATGTCTTGATTGCAAGACTTGATTTCTCATCTGGTCGCTTAATACGGATACCCGTTTCTGCCGTCGCAACTGGATTGTTTCGGTCTTCCTGCCAGCAGGTTGCTTCAAGAAAACCAAAGCGCCGTCCAAGACGATGTATAGACACACTCGCATGAACGTCAGTTGGTGTAGTAGATCTAAGAAAATTTGTGTGCACACTTGTCACATTGATACCAACATCTTCCGGCAATCGCGCATACGTCTCGTACCATGAGGCAGTTTCCAAAAAAGTGGAAACGACACCGCCATGAATAGCCCGTATGACAGGATTTCCTATATGCGCCTCATCAAATCCAAGCGTATAGATTAGCTGACCGCTTTCTATCGTAACTGCAAGATTGAGCCATCCTGCCATCTCGGAAATGGCAATGCGTCGCTCAAGTTTTTCCAGAACATTTTGGGATAAATCCGGTATCATGACCAACCTCAGAGCCGTGACTTTGATTTACTGCGCGTGCCAACCATGAAAGTGCCCGCAGCCATAGCGACGAGCTCGCCAGATTTCTCTATCATAGCGCGGCCAGTACTGTAGGCGACATCATCCCGAATGCCCTCACAGATTCCGCTGCAAATCAGCGGCGTATCCGGCGCCACCTTGCTGAAGTAGTCAGTTTTCAAATTGATCGTTGCAATCGGAACAAACCTGTCGAGCGAAGTCCAAACCGCATTTCCGAGGATCGTATCAAGCATGATAGCCATGATACCGCTATGAACATATTCTCCGTCAGAATATCCCGCAGGAACCGTCAGGCGAAAACTAATCTCGCCTTCCGATATACGTGTCGCTTTCAAACCGAGACTGCTAAACAGCGGATGTTCACTCTCGATAAATGCCCTCGCGGCCTGTTGCACAGGGGAAAGCGGGGAGGGAATGTCAGAATGTTCTGTCACTTGTTACGATCGCGCAGTTTTTCTTCTTCATACTGAATGCCCCAGCCAATTAACTGGCGCCACAGCGCCTCAGCTAGAGAAGGCGGCAGGCCGCCTGTTTCAGCCCGTGCTCTTACCTTGTCAATGACTTGCTGTATACGCCAAGGCACTGTGGCTTCCGCCGGGCTGGCTTTTAGTTGCCAGGCGCGATCCACATATTGCCAGCGCTCTGCCATCAGGTCGATGAGTGCAGCATCAATCCGGTCAATTTCAATCCGCACTTCATCCATATTTTCGCAATTAACTGCGTCCTTTGCCATCTGATCGTCCCGTCTCAGTAACATCACGGGTCAGCACTTTTGCGCCCGCTTCAAGAGTCCTGTGTACGGGGCATTTATCAGCAATTTCAAGCAGTCTGGCGCGGGTTTCATCATCAAAATTACCCTCAAGCGCTATTTCCCGCTCAAAATGATCCAGTCTTGCAGACTTTGCCTCATTATCTGCTGCCACGTTTTCACTGTCCCTACCGTGGGTTTTGAAGTGACGCACCCGTATAGAGACCCGATCAAGAGGAATTTTCTTGTGATCGGCATACATTCGCAAGGTCATATTCGTACAAGCACCCAGGGCTGTGGACAGAAACTCATACGGGGAAGGGCCGGAACCTAAGCCACCCATATCGAGTGGCTCATCTGCAAGCAGCTTGTGCGGACCAATTCGTACCGTATTCTGAAACTTGCCAAGGCCGGTTTCGCTCAACTCCACCACACCAGTTTCGCTCTTCTCTTCCTCAGAACTTTCATCATCCTCGATGTAGTGGCTGGCCCACCCCCCAATCACTGCTGCAGCATAGGCTGCATCTCTTTTGTTTGACAGCAGGTGATCTGCTTTATCCAAGGAGACAAAGCTTTTCGGATGTTTTGCCGCCGTAAAGATACCTGTCGCATTCTCTATGCCGACAATCGCATCAATTGGTGAGTGCATTACCAGCAAAGCATAATTTTGCTTGCCGCTTATCTCTTCCAAATAATGTTGTTCAAGATCATCCAGAAACTGCTTCGTGATTGTGAAAGGTCTCTGTCCCAAAACGACTTCAGCTTCACCCTGTTCCCGAATAGAACTGAGTTGCTCTGTAAACTGATGAGTAACATGCGATGGATTATTCGGGCTACCGATCGTTACGACAGCTTTGGCTTCGGGTACATCCGCTGCGATGCTCAGCACCGCCCGTCCGCCAAGGGAGTGACCAATCAGAACGGATGGGGCCTCATAATTCTCCCGCAGGAATGATACGGCACTTACCAGGTCAGCGAGGTTGCTTGAGAAATTTGTTGACGCAAAGTCACCGCCGGAGTCACCAAGACCCGTAAAATCGAAGCGCATGACGGCAATGCCCTGACGCGTTAGTCCTTCAGAAATCTTTCGTGCACCAACCAGATCTTTTGAGCAGGTAAAACAGTGCGCGAAAAGCGCATAAGCGCGAATGCGTCCTGCAGGTAAATCCAGCCTTGCGGCCAGATCAGCACCGGAGGCGCCGGGGAAAGTCAGTTTGATCGGTCGAACACTCATGTGCTGCACTCCTGTATTTTTCAGACTCCAAATGGCACTTTTGTCTGCTCACAAAAAGACACCATACCGTGACGGCCCTATTCACGCCGCCAAATCTCAGACAAGAGTAGAGGCAAGCACTCGATAAACGAGAAGCCATGCTCAGAATTATGAAAACTCGTGAGTGTCAGCAGCCCTATTCGTAGGGTTCGATCGTTTCCAATTCGAGCGTATAGGCTGCATTGCCCAGATCATTGTAGTTACGCTCCGCGCGCATAGTGCCAATTAGCCAGACCGGGTCCCAGATACCGCGTAACTGCACCTGCTCTTCAGATGTCACATAGACAATCTGGTTGGGTGGCGGAGGCGGCACATGGATGCAGGCGCCAAAATAGGGCACCAACAGGAATTCATCCACTTTTCCTTCGCTCGAGTATTCCAGAGCGAGGGCAAAACCCGGAATTTTCACGTAGGCGCCGTCCAATTCTTCTACTGTATTAAACGTGCCGTATTGCACGGGCGGGAAACCACCCATGTCACCACCGCCGAGATCGCCAGTCATATCACCAAAAAGCGGAATAGATTGCTCGTGCTGGACATTGTTTCCAGGTCCGGCGTCTTCACCTTCCGGCAGCAGGTCTGCCCAGCCAATTTCCTTTGGCTCCTTTGCATAACTCAAGGGTGCAAAGGCAAAAGCCACAACGACGAACAGCAGAATTAGGCGCATAGTGAGACAAAATCCTTATATGGTCGCCCTTAAATAACGCGTGCTTCAAGTGCTGACCAGTGACATTCGCGTCAGTCCCTATTCAGACGCGAATGGTCAACCCATCACTCAGCGAATCCCGGAACGCTTTCCAGGCAGGGAAGAGTGACATCAAAGCTGCCAATAATGTGACACCCCCAACAAGCCATAAGTCGAAGGTGCCCGGTTTCTGGCTGATAATTGCGTCAAAGGCCGGAATACTGGCGCTGTCGGCTAACAACTGACCAGCTAGCGCAAAGCCACCATACAAAATTCCAAGACCAAGTAATGCCCCAATGAATGCGCTCAACATCGTTTCACAGACCAGCAGACTGAAGATATGCCGCGGCCGGGCCCCAAGTGCTCGCAAAATGGCCATTTCCCTGCGCCGTTCATTAAGGCTGGCAAGAATACGGATCAGCATTCCGATGAGACCAACGGCAATCACGAACGCGGAAATTGCAAAAAGGGCGGTTTCGGCAACGCCAAACATTGACCAGAGCTGTTGTAGTGTAACGCCCGGTAAAATCGCCATCAGAGCTTCGCCCTGATAGTTATTAACCTGTCCCTGAAGCCGCAAGGCGAGGGGGCGGGATGTCATACCAACCAGAAAGGCAGATATCTGGCCGGGCGTATGAACATGATCATGATCGTGGCCTTCATGATCGGCATGACTCTCATCATCGACGTGATCTCCATGTTCTTCATCATGATCATGCCCTTCGTGATCGTGTGCCTCTGCATCCGGCGCTTTCGTCTGAGCAGGAGCAGGGCGCGCGGATTGCGGCTCATCATGAACGAGATCCAGCCCTTCAAGCGTCACATGCACCGAAGCATCAACCGGCGTGCCTGTAGGCCGCAGGATACCTGTAATCACGAACTCTGCGTCATGTTCAGCAAATTCAGTCGCCACAAGGCCATGGGCAATCCGGATACGGTCGCCTAGAGAATAGGCAAGATCAGCCGCCACCTTGGCCCCGATCACGACATCTTTCGCGTTCTGGAATTCGCCGCCCGCGGCAAAGGCAAGATTGGTCTGCTGCCCATATTTGTAATGCTCGAAATAATTATTGTCTGTACCCACCACGCGATAGCCTCGATGGGAATCTCCCAGCGACAAGGGGATTGTCCAAGCCACATCTGGTCGGTTCGCTACGATCTGATAGCTCTCCCAGGAAATACCAGGCGTTCCCTCGCCAATACGGAAAATAGTGTAGAGAAGCAGATTTATCTGGCCTGTCCTTGCTCCGATGATAAGGTCAGTACCGGAAATAGTTGTCTCAAACCCGGAACGCACACCCTCACGGATTTTCTCGACACCTGCAAAAAGCGTCACGCTGAGGGCCAGCGAAAGAACGGTGAGGAACACACTGACGCGGCGGTTCAGCAGGCTTTTGTAACTGAGAGAGAATAACGGAAAACGCATTATACAGTCTCCCTCACTTTGCCGGAATAAGCTGTGTTGATTTCCTCAAGCATGACGGCTCGATCAAACTTTTCAGTCAGCGTGCGGTCATGGCTGACAAACAGCACGGCAGCCCCGGCCTTGTCGGCTTCCTCTAGCAACAGGCGCAGGAAATCCCGCTTGGCATCTTCATCAAGGGACGAGGTCGGTTCATCAGCGATAACCAGTTTTGGGGAGCCCATGAGCGCACGTGCTGCAGCGACCCTTTGCTGTTGACCGATACTCAAAGCAGTGACGGATCGTTTCAATAATGCCGGGTCGTCTAGCCCCAGGGTTTGTAACAGACGCTTGGCTTCAGACGTTGTACTGCCCTGCACATTACTGGCCCGCGTTCTTGACAATCGGCAGGGCAGCGTGACGTTTTCAACAACAGACAAGTATGGCACCAGATTGAAGCTCTGGAAGATATAACCGATGTGATCTGCTCTGATCGTGTCACGCTGACTTGCGCCCAGAGTGACAAAATCCTGACCAAGCACATTCAGTGACCCACTAGCGCCTTCCACAACGCCCGTAATCAAGCCAAGCAGGGTGCTCTTGCCGGAGCCGCTGGGACCAGCAAGCATGACTTTTTCGCCCTGTTCGATGGTCAGGCTGTCGATATCGAGAAGTGGCTGCTGACGCCGATAGGCAAAAGCGAGGTTTTTGATCTCTATGGGCGGGTGAAGCGACATACACGACTTTCCTCTTAAACTGCATACAACATAGCGCGCCAATGCCAGAATATGAAGTCGATAGCTGATTGTGTTTTCTGATCCATCACCTGCACACCAGTACGGGGCCAGATGAACATAGACATTCCATGCAGCCCTTCCTAAACAGCCTCCTCAATCAAGGAATTCTCTTATGCGTCTGTCCAAATTCTTTTTGCCTGTTCTGAAAGAAACACCTGCCGAAGCATCGATCGTGTCGCATCAGCTGATGCTGCGCGCCGGGATGATGCGTCAGGGGGCTGCCGGGATTTATTCATGGCTGCCGCTGGGGCATCGCGTTCTACAAAAGATCGCCCAGATCGTGCGCGAGGAGCAGAACCGGGCAGGCGCGGTGGAAATGCTGATGCCGACCATTCAGTCAGCTGATTTGTGGCGCGAAAGTGGCCGCTATGATGCCTATGGTGCGGAGATGCTGCGCATATCTGACAGACAAGAGCGAGAAATGCTTTACGGTCCTACCAATGAGGAACTGATTACAGAAATCTTCAGGGCAGGGGTACGATCCTATAAGGACCTGCCCAAAATGCTCTACCACATTCAGTGGAAATTCCGGGATGAGATCCGACCTCGCTTTGGCGTGATGCGTGGCCGCGAGTTCCTGATGAAGGATACATATTCCTTTGACCTCACACCGGAAGATGCCCGTAAGTCATATTACAAAATGTTCGCAGCTTATTTGCGCACCTTCGCTCGGATGGGACTTCGCGCCGTGCCCATGAAAGCGGACACAGGGCCAATCGGTGGTGACCTCAGTCACGAATTCATTGTGCTGGCAGAAACGGGCGAAAGCGAAGTATTCTGTCACCGCAAGCTGGTCGATATGGATATTCCGCCTGCGGATACTGATTTCGATGGCGACCTCACAGGCATTTTTGAGGGGCGTACCTCTGTTTATGCTGCGACAGATGAGATGCACGACGAAGCGGCATTCAACGAAATCCCGGAAGCAGATCGCCTTTCTGCCCGCGGCATCGAAGTCGGCCATATTTTCTATTTCGGCACAAAGTATTCCGAGCCAATGAACTGCAAGGTCATGGGGCCTGACGGCAGAGAGAGCTTGGTAGAGATGGGCTCTTATGGTGTTGGTGTATCAAGGCTGGTTGGTGCCATCATCGAGGCACATCACGATGACAATGGGTGCAAGTGGCCAGTGGCGGTTGCACCGTTTCATGTGGGATTGGTCAACCTGAAAGCCGGCGACGAAAATACAGACCGAGTCTGCGCTGAACTCTATACCAAACTGGAGGAAGCCGGCATTGAGGTTCTTTATGATGACACTGGTGCGCGCCCCGGTGAGAAGTTTGCCACTATGGACCTGATTGGCCTGCCTTATCAGATTGTGGTCGGTCCCCGTGG
This sequence comes from Aquisalinus sp., assembly GCA_022763145.1. GTDB lineage: Bacteria > Pseudomonadota > Alphaproteobacteria > Caulobacterales > Parvularculaceae > Aquisalinus. The sequence goes on from JALEGM010000218.1 coordinate 9,217, forward strand.
CCTCAAAGACGGCATTGTTGAGGTGAAAGATTGCGCTACCGATGAGAAACAGGAACTCGCTCCGGAGCAGGCACTGAACCTGGTCACAACCAGCATTCAGCAAGCGCTGCAGGTTATCTGAGTAAGTACAACGGCTCTTCGCAAAACACTTACCGGGCGATGACAGACGCCTTACGCCATTGACACTTGCTGCTGAAGGTAAATCCGGGCAGGTAAACGCTGTTACAGTTACCCGCAGGCAGACCTGACCATGGCTGACGCCGAGATAGCAACTTCGCCGCCACAACCTAATAATGAAAAGGGGTCGGAAAAATCCTCCAGCTTTCTATTCGAATGGATGGTTGCCCGACGCTATATCAGCGCCACGAAAAATGGCGCAGGGGTCTCGCTGATTTCCATAATTGCCTTTGTAGGCATCCTGTTGGCCGTGGCAGTACTGATTATCGTCATGTCCGTCATGCAGGGCTTCCGCACCAAATTGCTGGACCAGCTTTTGGGTGTAAACGGCCATGTCTTTGTGGAGTCAGGCACGGCACAACCCTTGGACAATTACCAGCTACTCGCGGATGAGCTGCGTACCATCCCCGGCGTTACCAGTTCTGTGCCGATCATTCAGTCGCCGGTCGCCATGATCGCGGGTGAACAGCAGACCGCAGGTGTCGTCTTTGGAATCAATCCGGATGATCTGCGTGCTATCGAATTAATTGCCGGAGAAGAGCACCTGATTGAAGGTACATTGCAGGATTTCGGCGAAGGTCGAAAAGGTGGAAACAAGGTCGCCATCGGTGTCGGGCTTGCCCGCAGCCTTGGCGTGCGCGCTGGTGATCCAGTGACCCTAGTAACTGCCGGCGGCGCAGAAACGCCCATGGGAACGGCGCCGGTACGCAATAAAACCTATGAAGTTGGCGCAGTCTATCGCATCGGTAATTCTGAATATGACGGCTACTTCATATATATGCCGCTGGAACAGGCTCAGGTTTTTTTCAAACGTGGCGTTGCGGTGGACAAGATTGAAGTCCGGGTCAGTGATCCCACAAAGGTCATTGACTTCGAGCGCAGTATAGCGGTCGCCGCAGGTGAGCAAAACTTTACCTATAACTGGCAGGACGTGCACCAAAGTTATTTCAATGCCCTGCAAACAGAGCGCGGCCTGATGCGCATCATTCTGTCCCTGATTATTGCGATTGCTGCACTTAATATTATCTCCGGCCTGGTTATGCTGGTGAAGGACAAGCGAGGTGATATCGCCGTGATGCGTACAGTCGGCGCAACACAAGGGGCGGTTATGCGCATATTCTGTATCTCCGGTTCACTCATTGGTGTCGCCGGTTCCATTATTGGTGTGATCCTTGGAGTACTAATCAGCTTGAATGTTTCAGCGATTGAAAAGTTTCTCTCCAATTTGCGCGGCAGTCCGATCTTTGCTTCGGATATCTATCTGTTTGATGAAATGCCAGCCCAGGTGCAACTGGGAGAGGTGGCTTTCGTAGCCATCTTCGCGCTCGGTGTTTCGTTCCTCGCCGCCCTGTACCCGGCCTGGCGGGCAGCCCAGCTCGATCCTGTTGAAGCGTTGAGGTACGAATAATGTCACACGCACAGGAAAACCAGTCGGCTAGCACAGTGCCAGTTCTGGCTCTCAAGAGCATCACCCGCGCCTATGGCGACCTGAAAGTATTGGAAGAAGCCAATCTTGCCGTCGAGCGCGGCGAAATTATCGCGCTGCTCGGCCCATCCGGCTCTGGCAAGTCTTCACTATTGCATATTGCAGCCTTGCTGGAAGCACCAACCTCCGGCGAGGTTTATATCAAAGGCCGTCCCACAGCAGGCATGACAGACACGCAAAAGACGGCAGTGCGACGCAATGAACTTGGGTTCGTCTATCAGTTTCATCACCTGCTGCCAGAATTCAATGCCCTGACCAATGTATCGATCCCGCAGATTATTTCCGGCAAATCTCGCAAGGATGCCGATGAACGCGCCAGGAAACTCCTCACCGACATGGGCCTTGCCGAACGCCTGACACATCAGCCGGCTCAGCTATCCGGCGGGGAAAAACAGCGCGTTGCTATTGCCCGCGCTCTGGCCAATCAGCCATCACTTCTCCTGGCAGATGAGCCAACCGGCAATCTCGATGTGGCAACATCCGGCCAGGTATTCGAGCAACTATTGCGACTGGTCCGGGAGCAGGGCCTTGCTGCCATTATCGCGACCCATGACCGTGCTCTGGCACAGAAAATGGATAGGATCATTGCGATCCATGATCGCAAGCTGGTTCGCGTGCGCCTGAAGGCAAAAGAAGTCGAGCCGGTCGCATAATCAGGCAGGACCCTCCTGCCGCAACGCGCAGGCAAGAGAATGTCAGAGAATGACTACATCCTGAAGATCAGATCCCCGGACAGGCCAGGCATTCTGGCCGAGGTATCGACCTTTCTGTCGTCTCAAGGCGCCGATATCCGGGATGCGTCCCAATATGGTGACCCGGAAAGCGGTACGTTTTTCATTCGGATACACTTGGTATCTCCTGAAGCATCATATGAGCAGCTTTGTGCCAAGTTTGGACCTGTGGCAGAAAAAAGAGAGTTCGTCTGGGCCCTTCAGCCGGCACAGCGCAAAAGCCGCGTTCTCCTGGCCGTCTCCAAGCACGGTCATTGCCTTGTTGACTTGCTGCATCGCTGGCGAATTGATGCGCTTCCAATTGAGGTGGTTGGTGTCATCTCAAACCACAAAGTCATGGAGAACATCACCAAAGCCTACGACCTTCCTTTCCATCATCTACCTATAACATCAGAGACAAAGCAGGCGCAGGAAGCGCAATTCCGCCAATTGATTGAAGATACACAGTCTGATCTGGTCGTCCTGGCGCGCTACATGCAGATCCTTTCAGATGGATTTGCAAGCTGGCTCGAAGGACGTTGTATCAATATCCATCACTCCTTTTTGCCTAGCTTCAAAGGAGCAAGGCCCTACCACCAAGCTTACAGCCGCGGCGTGAAACTAATAGGGGCGACAGCTCACTATGTGACCCCTGATCTCGATGAAGGGCCGATCATCGAGCAGGACGTCAAGCGGGTCACCCATGCACAGACACCGGATCAACTGGTTTCGATTGGGCGGGATGTGGAATCACAGGTCCTGGCACGCGCCATACGCTGGCACACAGAGCACCGCGTTTTTATCAGCGGTCGTAAGACCGTCGTATTAGTCTAAACTTGCCCGACTGAGAATTTTTGCGAAAAAGAACTTGAAATAAGAACAAAAAGTGAATATATGATCTGGAACATTTTATGAACAATGGGAGTTTTGAAATGTCAACCGAAATCAATATCCGCGATGCGCTTGGCCTGACTGTCCTGATTGGACTGATTGTAACTGTTAATATGTGGAGCGGATTACTGGTCTGAGACCTCAGCAGGAAGTCTCTGATGTGGGAAAGATCAGGCTGCGAAAAAGCCTGACTCTGTTTAGGAATGAAGTATGCAGCCCTTTATTCATCTACACCTTCATTCATCTTACTCGCTCGCAGAGGGCGCTATTCATGTCAAGCGGTTGAAGGATCTCTGCTTGCAGCATGAGATGCCTGCTGTTGCAGTGACAGATACCAATAACCTGTTCGGCGCACTCGAAGCATCGGAAACACTGAGTGCTGCTGGCATTCAATCCATAACGGGCATTCAGTTGGCACTGAACCCTGAAGAACTGGATCTTCACCCAGAACGCTTTGAGCCATTGCCATCGCTTGTGCTGCTGGCACAGAATGAGCAGGGTTATCAGAACCTGATGAAGCTGACGAGCCAGGCTTACCTGTCAACAGCTGCCCAGGGTGCCATTCATACAACACTACCTATTCTGGAACAGCACACAGAAGGGCTGATTTGCCTCTCCGGCGGTATCAATGGCCCTGTTGACAGACTCCTTGTAGATAATCGCAATTCAGATGCTGCCGTCTTTTTGAAGCGACTGGCCACTTTTTATCCCGACAGATTATATGTAGAGGTTCAGCGCATTGCTGCTGCGCGCGCGCATCACAAAACGCCTTATGAAAATGAGTTACTGCAACTGGCCTATACGGCAGAGCTTCCGCTCGTTGCTACTAACGAACCTTTTTTTGCTGCACCTGATGATTACGAAGCGCATGATGCCCTATTGTGTATCTCAGGCGGAGCTTACATCCAGCAGGATGACCGCCGCAAAGTTATGCCGGACAATTATTTCCGCTCCGGCACAGAAATGGTCGCTCTGTTTGAAGACTTGCCAGAGGCCATTGAGAATACCAGTCTGATCGCCCGTCGTTGTGCGTTCAGGCCCAGAACTCATCCGCCAATTCTACCAAACTTTGTTGAGGGAGACGTTGATGGTGAAGCGAAAGAACTTGAGAGACAGGCGCGCGAAGGATTGAAGGCCAGGCTCGAACAGATCGAGCTGGCCGAGCCGGAACAGGAATACTGGAAGCGACTGGATGTCGAACTGGGTATCATTAACAATATGGGATTCCCGGGATACTTCCTGATCGTTTCAGACTTCATCAAATGGGCCAAACAGCATGACATTCCGGTTGGGCCGGGCAGGGGATCCGGTGCCGGGTCCGTCGTTGCCTGGGCCCTGACGATCACGAACCTTGATCCGTTGAGATTTGGTCTTCTGTTTGAGCGTTTTCTGAATCCTGAACGCGTTTCCATGCCCGACTTCGATGTGGACTTCTGTCAGGACCGGCGGGATGAAGTGATTTCCTACGTCCAGGACAAATATGGCAAAGATCGTGTCGCCCAGATTATCACCTTCGGTAAGTTGCAGGCGCGTGCTGTCTTGCGCGACGTAGGTCGTGTGCTGAATATGCCTTTCGGTCAGGTAGACCGACTCTGCAAAATGGTACCGAATAATCCTGCCAATCCGGTCACACTGGCAGAAGCGATCGAGACGGAACCAAGATTGCAGCAAGAACGTGATAGTGAAGAGCAGGTCGCCGACCTGATGACCAAATCACTGAAACTGGAAGGTCTCTATCGGCACGCTTCAACCCACGCTGCTGGTGTTGTGATCGGTGATCGCCCACTGGATGAGCTGGTACCGCTTTACCTTGACCCGCGCTCGGATATGCCAGCTACCCAATTCAATATGAAGTGGGTTGAGCCTGCCGGTCTGGTCAAGTTTGACTTCCTTGGCCTCAAAACGCTGACTGTTATTCAGCGGGCGCTGGATTTAATGAAACAGTCCGGTACCACGGTCGATATTGATGCAATCCCGCTGGATGATCGTGGTACGTTCGAGATGCTCGGAGAGGGCAATGCTGTTGGTGTCTTCCAACTTGAAAGCACTGGCATGCGCTCCACCCTGAAGGGGCTGAAACCAGACACGCTAGAAGACATTATTGCGCTTGTATCACTTTATCGTCCAGGCCCGATGGAAAACATCCCGACCTATATCGAGCGAAAGTTTGGGCGTGAGGAACCGGATTATCTTCATGAGAAACTGACCGGCATTCTCAAGGAAACCTATGGTGTCATCATCTACCAGGAGCAGGTGATGCAGATAGCGCAAATCCTCTCCGGTTACTCACTCGGTGAAGCTGACTTGTTGCGGCGTGCGATGGGTAAAAAGAAGAAAGAGGAAATGGATAAGCAGAAAATCCGTTTCGTCGAGGGTGCTGAAAAAAATAATGTCGACAAGAGCAAGGCCGAGTCCATTTTCGAGCTTGTCGCCAAGTTTGCCGGTTACGGTTTCAACAAGTCACACGCTGCTGCCTATGCATTGATTGCCTACCAGACAGCATGGCTCAAGCATAATCATACAGCAGAGTTTTTTGCAGCCTCCATGTCGCTGGATAAGGCCAACACTGACAAGCTCGCAATTTTTATGAAGGATGCGAGGCGGTGTGAAATTGAGGTCAAGGCCCCTGACGTCAACCTTTCAGAAGCGGATTTTACGGTACATGATGGCGCTGTTGTTTACGCCCTTGCTGCTATCAAGAATGTCGGCGAGCAGGCAATGGCCCATATCGCACAAACTCGCAAGGAAGGGGGGGCGTTTACCGACCTTTACGACTTTGCAGAACGAGTTGATGGCCGCCAGATTGGCAAGCGGGGTTTTGAGAACCTGGCAAAAGCTGGTGCTTTTGACAGCATTCATAAGAACCGTGCCCAGATAGTGGAGATGGCCGACTTTCTGGTTCGTTATTCCGCAAAAGCTGCAGACGAGCGTAATAGCGACCAAGGCGGGCTGTTCGACCTTGGGGGCAGTACCTCACTTGAACGACCAGCGCTGAAAATAGTCGATGAATGGCTACCAATTGACCGCCTCGATCATGAACGCGCAGTCATAGGCTTTTATTTCTCGGGTCATCCACTTGATGACTACGCCAGTAGTCTGGAAAAATTGAACGTCATTCCTTTCAGCGATGTCACTGCAGCCGTGGAGGGAGAAGGAGGACGGATATTCCTTAAGCTTGCTGGTGTCATTCGAGCGTTCAATCCCCGGCGGGCCAAATCTGGTAAACCCTTCGCCTGGGTGGAACTATCAGATCAAAGCGGTGAGTTTGAAATCACCGTCTTCTCCGAGTTACTTGAAACTGCCCGAGATCATCTGCAGCCCGGGACACTTGTAATGGTGGGGGTATCTGCTGAAGAGCGTGACGGCGATATCCGGTTGACCGGCGAAACCATTCAACTTCTCGATAAAGCTGCAGCTTCTACCCAGGCTGAACTGCGCATATCTGTCGTCAGTCCGGAAGCATTAAACTCGGTACGCAAGCGCCTCTATGAACTTGGTACCAGCAGAGGTGGTAGCGCAACAGGCACCGCGCTCTTGCATTTTTTCCTTCCAGACAATGGTTGTGAAGTTGAACTTAAGCTGCCCGGGGATTTCAACACGACAGCCGCCTTGAAGGGGGCACTCAAGACAATAGACGGCGTCTCCGACGTCGAATTGCGGTAATGCAAAAAAGTTGCACGACAGCTATTGAAAAATTTCTGGAAAGCGCGTAACGCCCGCCGCTATCAAACACACGGGACCAATCTTCGGTGGCCTTCGGGCTGTCTGGCTCCGTGGAAGCACAACCGAGGAGTATATTGATGGCGCTTCCTGAATTCTCAATGCGTCAGCTGCTTGAAGCTGGCGTACACTTTGGTCACCAGACACATCGCTGGGACCCTAAAATGAAATCC
>JALEGM010000219.1 GCA_022763145.1 Aquisalinus sp.
AACATGAAGATCAAAATGCCGACAAGCAGCAATGGCAGGGGCGATGCTTCCGGGCTGGCGTAACTGATCGACATGGCGAGGCCCAACGTCACCACCGACCAGTTGGTGGTGGTGTCGAGCCGTGTGCGCCAGATGGTCGAGCGATAAACCTCACCGCGATAGAGATGCGCAAGGGCACCAATGGCGGCAGAGTCGAGATTATTCCCGGTGCCGCCCGGTGGCGTCTGCCAGTCTTTCCAGTTATTTTCCATACGAGTGTTGTGTGGAGTTTCTGATAGTGTTGCAAGGTCAGCATCTGCGCAAGTTCCAGATGAGGGGTTGACTTTAAGCGCTACATTTGTAGCATCGCGACAAATGTAGCGCTTTGAGGTTTATCCATGCTTGACCATCTGCCGCCGCGGGAACGCGAAATCGTGACGCTTCTTTATGAACGCGGGGCCATGAGCCCGTCGGCGATCAGTGAGGGATTGTCTGAAACCGTCAGTGCACAGGCTGTGCGCTCGATGCTCTCGCGGCTGGAAGGCAAGGGCTATGTCAGTCGCAAGCGCGAGGGGCGGGGCTTTGTTTACGCACCGAAAATCCCGGAGGATACGGCGCGGCAGACGGCCTTGCAGAAAATTGTCGGGACTTTTTTTGGCGGGTCAGCGGTGAATGCGGCATCTGCCCTCATCGGCATGTCAGACAAGCTGGAAGATGGTGAAATTGAGAAACTGGAAGAGATGATTGCGAAGGCGCGTGCCAGCAGTGATCCGTCCGGGAATGAAAAGGGAGGCCAGTCATGACATTGTGGGCTGTAGAACTGGCATTGAAATCTGTTGTTGTGGCAGCGCTTGTGCTGCTGGTCTTGTGGCTGTTGCGCAAACGGTCTGCGGCTGACAAATCGTTCATCGTTCATAGCGGTTTTGTGGCGTTGTTGCTGTTGGTGCCGGCCAGCCTGTTACTGCCTGGCGTGTCTGTGACGCCGGTGAGCGGCTTTGGGGCATCTGAAACGACTGCGTTAACTGAGGAAGATCGACAAGTTCGGGACCTTGTTACGGAAGTTGAGCTGCTTGGTCCAAAACCGGTCAATGCCGCTATTTCGGATCCAGTGGAGGCAAGAGAAGGAGCATTCCCGCTCATTAGTGATGAGATTTTCGCCGCATGGGGGCCGCAGTTTTTACTGGCAATTTATGCAGTACCCGCGGCACTGATGCTGTTGATGATCTTCTTTAATCTGACCGGACTTGTCCGTATTCGCCAGTCATCAGACGTGGTGCAGTCGCCGGAATGGCTGAGTGCCCTGGCAAAGGCGCAAGCTGATTTTCGTTTCCGGGAAGGTGCCGCACTGCTGATGAGCGATAAAGTCAGCTCACCAATCAGCTGGGGTTTCATTCGCCCGGTCATTGTGATTGACCCGGAAACCGTTGATGTCAGTAGTGACCAGGCGGCCGGCATCATTTCCCATGAGCTCGCACACGTGATCCGGGGGGACTGGCTGAAGCTGCTCATCTCACGTGCCGCAGTAGCCGTGTTCTGGTTTAATCCGCTGGTCTGGCATCTGGCACGTGCAGCGCATCAGTTGCGTGAGGAAGCCACCGATGATGCTGTGTTGATGAATGGGGCTAGTCGAACAGGGTATGCGAAATTGCTGGTTGATGCCGTGCGTCACGACAATACGCACGGGGTGGCTGCAGCGCATGGTGTTGCTGCTGGCAAGAACTCATTGCGTCAGCGCGTCGAGCGGGTTCTGGACGAAAATGCGCGGCGCCAGGCGATGGCACTACCGGCCGGGTTTGGTGCATTCTTCCTCATGCTGCTTTTCGCTGCACCTGTGGCGGCGCTAACTTTTCAGGAAGCACCAGAGTATCCGCCGCTTCTCGCTGAGGCGCCGATTCCGACACCAACACCGGCTGCTGCGCCGACACCCGTCAGTGCACCTGATGTTTCAGTCATGCCAGATGTGTCCGTGCGGATTGAAGGGAAAATAGCGCCCAAGGTTGGAGCTTTGGAGAACCCTGATCTCGATCAACTGGTGGAAGCCAAAATCCATGGTGTAACAGATCGTTATGCGGAGGAAATCGCCATGGCCTATCCCGGCTTTGATGCCTTATCCCTCGAGCAGCTGATTGAATTCAAGATTCATGGTGTTCAGCCAGACTGGTTGCGCGGTTTGCAAAAGGCAGGCTTTGGCACGCTTGGTCCGCATGAGATTGTTGAAGCACGTATTCATGGCATTAACGTGCAGTTCGCCGAAGAGATTGCGGATGCAGGCTTCCCCGGTCTTGATTTTGAGGAGTTGCTTGAGTTTCGCATCATGGGTGTGACACCAGCATATATCCAGTCTTTCCGGGATGTTGGGTATGATGATCTTGATGCAGATGACCTCATTGAAATGCGCGTTCATGGTGTTGATGTGCGCGAGTTAGAAAAACTATCAAACCAGTAAGGGTGAAGAAGATGAATATTGTCCGGAATATGATGATGAGTGTTGCTGTGGCCGGGATGATGAGCCTGGCGGCCAGTGGTGTTGCCCTGGCCGAGGATGGCCCCATCGACTGGCGTATAACAGAAGCAACGGAAAAGACGCCGGAGGGGCACGTTAAATTGCACTTGCGTCGCATCACTGACAGTGGTGGTCAGATGAATTCTAGTAATCATTTCCCGCTGGACGTGCTGGAGGGATTGAGCCGGGCAGACCTCAATGCCGACAGCCGCCGCGCGGTTGCGTTCGCTATCCGCCGGGAGGCCGGCGAGCTATCGTGCGAAGGGCAAGCCAGTAAAGGCGCCGGGCTTGGCCTATGCGATTTTGACGCATCTGCAGCTTTTTCTGATGCGCTGGTGGTCCGCGGCCTGGATACCCCCAAGGAAAGCGAGATGTTTCTGCTGGCGATGCAGGATGCGAGGATCTCGCTTCTGGATGACATGAGCGCCGCCGGATATGACGTGCCCGAGCTGGATGATTTCATCGCGTTGGTCATTCATGGTGTTGATGGTGCGTATGTGCAGGAATTGGCGTCAGTGGATGTGCGCCCGGATGATCTGGACGATCTGCTCGGGTTTCGCATCCATGGGGTTACGGCAGACTTTGCCCGTGCAGTACGTGGCATGGGGCCGGGTTTTGCTGACCTTGACAGTGAAGACCTGATGGCGATGCGTATTCACGGTGTCACGCCTGTTGTGGCAGAAGAATATGCCGCGCTCGGGTTTGATGGTCTCGATCCGGAAGAGTTGATTGCCTTTCGTATTCATGGCGTCACACCGGGATTTATCCGCGATATGCGGGAGATCGGGTATCCGGAGATTAGCGCTGATGAGCTGGTTGCGTTCCGAATCCACGGTGTAAGTGCCAGCTATCTGGAAGCTTTCACCAGCCGTGGTTATGCTTTGCCAGAGCCGGATAAGGTTGTTTCCATGAAGATCGCCGGGTTTGACCCGCGCCGGATGAGCCCTAGAAAAGAATAAAACGCTTTTTTGTGAAGGTGGTTATTTTGCTGAGTATTCTTATATAATTTCATTTATAATACTAATTAAAGTAAGTTCAGAGCTTGCTCAGCTAATAATGTATCGTACTTATGTGCTGCTACTAAGTGACCGCGTAAGCGCGTTGTTTTATAATGTGCGGAGCACTTTAAAGCCTATGATCTTAGCAACTGCATACAGCGTATCAATAGGATCAGAGATGCGTTTCAACCGTACGCCACCTTCTGAAAGATCAACCTGCTTCAACAAAATGGTGAATAAGAAATGATTATACCAAGTGAGGTCTTTTAGAATTACCCGTGTTGAAAAGTTTCTTCGTCATATCCATATGCAAAGAAACTATACAGGAGATACTTATGGAACAAATAATTGCGCTGATATCACAAAAGTTACCGGACATTTTTGCATCAGTGGCATCTAGTGCCGCCTATGATTTTTTGAAGACCCGTTTTCAGGGCAAGCAAATAATTACCATAGGTGAATTGGAAAGTGCACTAAGCGATTTTCTCGTAATTAATGGTATAGATGCCAAAGCAGATACTGTGATGAACCTGCTTGCTGATCAGGGTGTACTGCAAGTTGAAAATTCTAACCTTCACGCTAATAAGTCCTTAAAAATAAGCGCTGGTCCGAATGGACTATTCGTGGTTGGAAATAATACAACAACATCTACGGATAAAACTGCTATCAAAGCTGGCGGCGGCGCGTTTATGAAGGGTCAGAATGCAGCTGTCATACAAGGTGAAGATGGGTCCGTATCTTTTCATGTTGGAAGTAATCCTGGGGATGGAATAGGAATCTATGTACCCAAAAAGTAAGCTATTTGACCCTCATGCTCCGCCAGCAAGTTGTGTTTACAAGCGTTAGCGTTGTAACCAATAAACCACTTCATCATAGTTTCCGGTGAAGGGGGCGAGTTCTTGAGTGGTTGCGCGTGATACGTTTATAATTATTTCAGCTTGACCAGATTGAGTAACGGTTATGCGAATAGCGCATTAATCTCGTGTGCATGTACTATATACTCGTCGTCTCTCCAGCCTTGACCCGTCGGCGGAGCATCAGTAGCGTCCGCCAAAACCACACCGGAAAGATTTATGGCGATGGCCGACGGCGAAAAGAAAGACCAGTCCTTTCAAGGGCTTATCATGACGTTGCAACAATACTGGGCGGAGCATGGCTGCGTGATTTTGCAGCCTTACGACATGGAAATGGGAGCGGGCACATTCCACCCGGCAACTACCCTGCGCTCGCTGGGCCCCAAGCCATGGAAGGCAGCGTATGTGCAACCCTGCCGACGCCCGACTGATGGGCGCTATGGCGCGAACCCAAACCGCTTTCAGCACTACTATCAGTTTCAGGTGGTGTTGAAGCCGTCCCCGGATGACATTCAGGAATTGTATCTTGGCAGTCTCGATGCGCTGGGGATTGATCGCGCTGTTCATGACATCCGTTTTGTGGAGGATGACTGGGAGAGCCCGACGCTGGGGGCCTGGGGGCTCGGCTGGGAAGTCTGGTGCGACGGGATGGAAGTTTCTCAGTTTACGTACTTTCAGCAGGTTGGCGGCTTTGACTGCAAACCGGTGACGGGTGAGCTGACTTACGGGCTTGAACGTTTGGCGATGTATGTGCAGGGGGTCGATAATGGTTATGACCTCGATTTCAATGGCGCGGGCGTGACCTATGGCGATGTATTCCACCAGCAGGAAGTGGAATTTTCCGGCTATAATTTCGAACTTGCGAACACAGATGATCTGCTGGACCAGTTCA
>JALEGM010000220.1 GCA_022763145.1 Aquisalinus sp.
CCATGACTTACGAGCAGATGGTTGATGATACTATTGAACTAATTGAGCATCTGCAGAAAACGCTGGATACTGATAAGGTTGTTCTTGTGGGCCATAGCTGGGGCTCAATGCTTGGTATCGGCGTCATTAAGAAACGCCCCGATCTTATTCATGCCTATGTGGGTGTGGGGCAGGCTGTTGCCTGGAACAAAAACTTTGATGAAACACTGCGCCTTTTGACACTGGCAGCTGAAGAAGCAGGTGATATCGAAACTTTGGAAGCACTACGTGAAATACCAGATGATTGGCCGCCAGAAGAGGATGTGGTGGCATTTTTTGAGCGTGTTCAGAGCATCCAGAAGCATCTGGTTAAGTATGGTACATCGCTTCATGCCTCCAAAAGTAATGACATCTATCAGTCAGAGATTGTGTTGGAGAATTTGGTGTCACCTGAAGTCAGTCTACAGCAAGTGCTGGCCTTGATGAATTTTACTCCAGCCGCTGAAGAGCTGGCGGCTAACCTCTATGGTCGAGATTTCCGCACGCAGCTGGGATATGACTTCGACGTGCCGGTTATTCTGTTCCAGGGTGAGCATGACTGGCAAACACCCACGACGCTTGCTCAAGATTGGTTTGCAGAAGTGAATGCGCCTTACAAGGAATATGTTGCCTTTGAAGATTCTGCGCACTTCGTCTTTAATGAGGAACCGGGCAAGTACTTCTTTGAGATGATTGAGACAGTTCGCCCGTTCGCGCTTGAGCAAAACGATCCATCCCAATCAGCCTTGGAAGTGGTAGACCCGCTTAACTAACCAGGGCGAATAGGTTTGCCGCAACAGCAATAAGGATGGCAGTAAGAGTCAGCATCATTCCTGATACGCGTAGCGGCAAAATGTCTGGTTCGCTGCTGAAACCGATCGCATGGAGTATCCGTCCTGTGACGATTGCTGCTCCTGATAGATGAATAACCCAATCAGGTGTGCCGTTGATTTCTGCGATGGCAATAAGGATCAGTGTGATCGGAACATATTCCGTAAAGTTCGCCTGCACACGGGTCCGCCGAAGTAGCATACGGTCTCCATTATCGCCCAGAGCAATTTTATTGCTTCGGCGAAAACCAATCACGCGCAGTGAAAGCCAGAGGAATACGATGGTGAGAAGGCAGGCATAAATAGCGGTTGTTGTTAGCATGGGGTCCTCATCAATAAGTCACTTTTATCTTGAAAGTGACTTATATCGACCCATTTTGCAAATGCGCTGTTCGTCTGGTTTTAGCCAAACACAAGCTGAATTAGTGCAAGAAAGACGACAGCGAGCACCGAATAAGCGACAAGAGCCCAGATACCTGAAATCGCGACCAGAAAAAGCCGCCAGCCATAGGAAATACTGTTCATGCGCATGGTTTGGAAATTAATGATGGTTGCCAAACCGCCGACAAGTCCACCAATAGCCCCGCCAATGATCAGCAGATACATGGGCCATAGGCAGAAAAAATAAACCCACCCACGCACCAGTTCCTGAACTTCTATCTGGCCGGGAGTCCACTCGACAGTCTCAAACCAGTCTGGCTCATGGGAAACGAACTTTGAAAGAATGAAATGGAGCACGGTTGTCTCCTCAATCAGCTCCGAATAAATGGCTCGCCCCATCGCCTTGTCGAGGTAATCCAGACGGTAGCCAGTCTGGTCAATGAACGCTCTGACCCGTTCGTTTTCATCTTTGTCGATAACGAAATAGAGGCAGTCATCGACATCCAGCGCTGAGATCGCCCGTTTGACATCCACCGTCGATGGTTTGTCGTAAACTTCCCCGGTTTGAAGTGTGAGTTTCATGTGTCGCCCCGCCAAGATTTTCCCGACTAAAGCCTATAATCAACACAGCACTGATTTCAAGCCATGCCATCTGAAGTGATGCGCCATAACGCCTGTCCGCTTTCTGCATATTTCTTCTCGAATAGCGTCAGATAACTCCCATTCGCGGCATATAATTCCTGTTGCGCGGTAACCCCGGCAATCTGCAGAGCTTCATGGAACTCTTGTGCATAGATTTGCCAGTTGGTGCGTAACTCCATCTTCCCGCCCAGTTTCAGCATATCCGGAAAGATGGGTGATCCGTGCCACCGCCGTTGGAGGTGTGCAGATTTTGGCCAGGGATTTGGATACAGAATATAATGCCGAGCCAGGCGCCAACCCGCATTGGCGGCGAGGCGATAGAAATCGACCAGGTCAGCGCGGATGAGATGCAGATTTCTTGCACTGCGTCCCTCTCGCTCCCTGCCAAGACGGTCAGCAGATTTATCAACACCAATTACAAAGTGATCCGGGAACTGATCTGCTAACTTACGGCTGCTGTCTCCGGTCCCGCAGCCCGAATCCAGGATCAGTGGCCCAGCATGTCTATCCACTAACGCCTTAGCCTGCTCAAATGCTTCGACATTGTGAGAAAGAAGAGGAGCTTGAAAGACAGAAGTCATGTGCTTTCGAACAAGCTCCGGTAGTCTTTCATGCGGGCCAGACTGATTGCTTTCAACGCGTCTGGAATTGTACGGTACTGGATCAGCCATCTCGATATGCGCGCAGACGCCTCAGTCTGAACTGGTTCCGGTCGTAAGTTGCGCAGGACTTCTCAGTTGCCGCGTCGGGCGCGTTCTGTCGGGTCAGCACCATCGCGCGGAGCGCCTGTGCCACTTGAGCCCATGAATATTTTCTGACCATCTGTGAAAGTGATGTCACGGCCGTTTGCCTTGCAGGCAGGCTCACAAATACGATCTTTGCTCTGATAGCCACGCACAATGATTTCAGTGCCAATTTTCAGCGTGTTTCTGTTGAGGCCATTACGCAGCAGCGTGTTGGGCGTACCGCCTTCAACCATCCAGGCTGTCGTTGTCCCGTCCTCTTCTTCTGCAGCAAGATGCACCCAGGCGTGCGGGTTCACCCATTCAACCCGGGTGATTTCACCGCGCAAAAGAACAGGAGCATTCGCGTCGAATTCAGCCGAAAAAGCATGGTGCGCGTAGGCGGCGCCGAGAGCGGCGCAAGCCGCAGACGCTGCGACGGAACAGGCGAGTAGGGTGGTGCGAAGGCTCATATCAGGCTCCTCATATCAAGCTGGCATCAATTGCCAGCGGCTTCAGCTTCCTGTCGGCGAGCACCGGCCAAAATGTTTGGCAGGGAATAATTCGCCTCATGACAGGCATACTCATAAATCGGCCCCTCGGCCCGGCGCAAGGGCATTTCGCCTTTCCAGACCTGTGTGTAGACGCTCGGATCATCTACGTAGAACTCGTAAAAGATTTCATCGTCTGATTTCATTGTGAAGCGCTCTTCCACTTTCGCTTCTGGGGAAAGATATAACCGATGTCGGATAGCGCCGCGCACCCCGGCATCAGGATGAAAATTTGTGGTGCTGACAATAAGCGTATCACCTTCCCAGCGACCAATAGAATCGCCCAGCCAACCGCGCAAAGCACCGGGGCGATGTTCGTCACCCATGCGCACGAGCCTGGTGTTGTGATTCATTTCAACCAGAATAGCGACAGTTTCGGGCGACTGCACAATCTGATAGTGATTGTTGTACAGAACATTTATCATGGGCGGCCCGCCAGTCGAACCAAACCCGATTGTACAGCGCTCCGCAGCAGGCCGAACTTCCGGATCGTCGAAATTCTGGGTCATCCTGGCACCAATCTGCATGAAGGTCATCGCACCTTCTGAAGACCAGGGGAGTTTGCCGTTCTCAGGGTCGACAACCCAGGAGCTGCGCGCCTTCCCGTCAATGCGGCCAACCTTGTTGCCGAAATCGACCCAGAAGCTGTTATAGCCCCCCGCACCGCGAATGGAGGAGTCGCCTTTGGCGAGGGCAGGGGCGTCCGGGTCGGTTGGCTCCATATCCTCCAGCACGCCAAAGCCTTCAAAGGTGCCTTGTTCAAGGGCCAGGGCCTCAATGTCTGACAGGATCAGTTTCTCGATACCGTCAGGGCGCTCGAGCACCGTGATGGAGGCATTGGTCCAGATGCCCTGCATGTCAGGTGTGCCGTCGGCCATGCGTGGTGGTTCATAGTCAGGGTCCCACGGTTCTGAGGCATGAACCGGGGCAGACAGAGCGCAGACAGCAAGGGCGGAAACAATCAGTTTTCTCATCTCAGTGGCTCCTTGCGTAGATGACCGTATAGCAGTTCTTCCACAAATTCGACGCAATTGAATTCCTGTAACTGTGCTTCCTTGCCGATTTTCCGATAAAGGATCATGTCGATGGTCCATGGTTCCGTATAGGTCGCAGGGTCCTCAATGGTTGCCTCATATTGAATATGGTCAGGGCCGATCTTCGTATAGCGCTCTGTGACCACCATCTGGGGCGAGCCAAAATTGCCGGAGCGGTCAAACCAGGTCTGCCCGTTCTGTGCCGTCACTTCTATAACAAATGTATTCCCGTCCCAATAGCCATAGGACTGGCCCATCCATGAATCGAGGGGCGCTTCGCCCGGGTCTTCAAGATTGATATTGCGCACGGTATTCGCATATTCGTAAGCGATCAGCATGGCCTTGTCATTCTGGATGATCTGTAGAGGGAAGGGCATGTAGGTCGCCCGGGGCAGGCCAGGCAGATAGCACTTTATTTCCGGGTCGCGATCAATCCAGTTGGCGCGGTTCTCATTTCGCTGCGCCAGCGCTTCCTCAGTGTAAGGGATTGTGCCACCCTTAATGACGCTATCTCCAGCAGGTACGGCGCCGACTGCCCCAAGGTATACAACACGTGGATCGGGCTGCGGCCCCCATGGACCTTCTATTGTCTGCATGGCGTGCCGCGCATGATGAGCTTCCAGATCATAATTGGCTGTATTCATCACCTGCCAGACGCCTGTCAGGTTACGGTCGAAGGCTGGCGCTTGTTCGCGTTCCGCTTCCGGCTCATCTGCTGTGCCACTACATGCCGTGAGTGCAAAACACGTCATAAGAAGCACGACGCTCTTAAGTCGGCTTGTCATTTTCTATCTCCCTGTCCCCGTTATTTTGCGGAGTTGGCCAGATTGTTATCCCAGCCGCGGTGTTAGTCAATGTTGCGCCTGACCCAGTGCAACATACACCTCCGCAAGCGCAGCAAATCAGCTACCGATAAGGAGAAGAGTAGCAAACGGTGCACCGACCAGAAGAAGGGCAGCAAAGCCCAACTCGAAGAACACGGCACCAATGTTTTTTCTGTCCAGTGCATCATCCAGGAAGATCGAAAGTACGCGCCCTCCGGCTGCGCCCAACCAGCACAATCCTGCTATGGCATACGCCAGAGCTGCATCGCTGATAATTGGTATGAGGCCAAGTGGTACCCATAATCCGCCGTAAGTTGCTCTGAACTCAGATTGCCCAGCTTTTGAATTCGCTGTTAGTCCTACCAGCTTGGATGCTTGTCGTGGGAAGAGGAGGCCCAGAAACCCCATCGCAACGGTGCCAAAAGCGCCAATCATATTGAGAATATCCTGCATAAATCGCCTTCTAGGTTAGAACGCCGGTTCTTGTCTATCCGACCATGTTTGCTGGCATGAGTATTGGACAAATCCTTTGCAC
This sequence comes from Aquisalinus sp., assembly GCA_022763145.1. GTDB lineage: Bacteria > Pseudomonadota > Alphaproteobacteria > Caulobacterales > Parvularculaceae > Aquisalinus. The sequence continues at coordinate 5,538 of JALEGM010000220.1, forward strand.
GTTGGCTAGTGTTCTAAAAAATCTTCTTGAGGGAGGAGACCACATGAAGCGTACGATAGTTGCAGGACTGATCGTGACCTTTGCATGTATGGGGCTTGTGCCGGCAAAAGCTGCCGAAGCACCGGCTTTTGAGCGCAATGATTACACCGAAATGCAGAACTGGCTCTGTCACTCCGAAAAGGCCGATGATGCCTGTGCGGTTGATTTGACCACGACTGTCGTTGAGGCGAACGGCTCAACCGAGCTGGAGGAGTTTTCGCCAGCTGAAGACCCGGCGATTGACTGTTTTTATATCTATCCGACAGTATCACGTGATCCGACGCCGAATAGTGATATGATTCCGGGCCGTGAGCTGATTACCGTTCATCAGCAATTCGCCCGTTTCTCGCAAGTCTGCCGGCCATTTGCGCCCCTGTATCGGCAGATGACGCTGCTGGCTCTGCAGGCCAGAATAACGCTCGGTACACTGCCAACTGATCTGGAAATGCGTTATGCAGATATAGCCGACGCCTGGCAAACCTATCTGCGCGACCATAATGATGGACGCGGCGTCGTGCTGGTTGGGCATTCGCAAGGGGCCACCATGATCAATGAGCTGCTTGAGAAAGATATTATCGGCACGCCTGCTGAAGACTTGATTGTATCGGCCATGCCTATTGGCATTACCACGCATATTGACGGTGAGACTGGCAAGGCCGCAGGTCTGCCACCGTGTGAAGAAGTTGGCCAAACAGGATGCATCATCTCATATGTATCATTTCGTGAGACGAGCCCACCTCCATCAGACAGTTTCTTCGGTTTCAAAAGTGACGCAGGCGAGGATGCGCTTTGCGTAAATCCTGCCTCGATTTCGGGCGATAACGAAAATCTGCACGCTTATCTTTCAGCGCAGAACGTGAGTGATCCAAGCCGCCAGCCTGTCTTCGCGGAAGGCGTTGACGTGACAACGCCGTTCGCCTCAGTGCCCGACCTGCTTTCTGCCACATGCAAGACAACTGACACGCATAGCTATTTATCTATCGCAATAAATGCGGATGCGGATGACCCGAGGGCAGACGATATTCAGGGTGATCTATTGTTTCAGGGATCAGTGCAGAAGCAGTGGGGCCTGCACCTGATCGATATGCATCTGGGCATGGGCAATCTGATTAAGATTGTTCAGCAGCAGGGTGAAAACTGGGAAGCTGCAGAATGAAAAAAATCCTTCTCGGCCCGATAATTCTAGCGCTTCTGATTTTGCTTATTTCCTGTGCTGAGAAAGGCGAGGCGGAAGGGCCGGTCACAATAGCTCAGAGTTCTATCACTGCTGATAGTGAAACCGCACCAGTGGCAGAAACGCCGCGCGAGGAAAAGCCCGCTATTGATCTTGATGCGCGGGCGCGTTTCGAGACGGCAATTGCCGAGGGGTACAGCCACCCTGGCGAAAAGGTTTACGCGACTAGTTGTGGTTTATGTCATGGCCAACCGGATCAACTCCGTATCCCCGACCTTGCCAGTCTCAAAACAATGAGTCCCGCTCGCATTCAGTTTTCGCTGAAGTCCGGCAAGATGAAAGCGCAAGGCGAGGCACTGGACAGGCTGGATATGACGCTGCTGCTTGATTATCTGACACCCGGCCAGGATGGCGGTTTTGAAGTCAGCAGTGAGCAAAAATGTACCTCTACGGATATTTCTGTCGAAAAGGCTTTCGTCAGCGCTTGGGGCGTAGAGCCGAATAACAGTCGGTATTATTCGCCTACACGGACCAGTTTAACCCGGGACAATGTCGAAGGCCTTGAGGTCGCCTGGGTGTTCGGCTTGCCCGGCACATCTGAATTGCGTTCCCAGCCTGTCGTCACGGAAGACACACTGTTTGTGCCGACAACCTCCGGCCATGTTTTCGCGCTAGACCGCGAAACCGCCTGCGTCAAATGGCATCGCGAGTTATTGAACCCTATTCGTACAGCGATGACGTTGGGGGAGATTGAAGGACGAGCTGTTCTGTTTTTTGCGGATGCCGGCACCACGGTTTATGCCCTTGAGGCGATCAGTGGCGAGACGATCTGGGAAAAGCGAACTGGCATTTTCCCTCAATCCATGACCACAGGCGGCCTTGTGCAGCATGAAGACATGCTGTTTGTGCCCTTGTCTTCTTTTGATGTCGCTGCAGCCATGGATCCGGCCCATGAGTGCTGCAAAAGCCACGGTGCTGTTGTGGCGCTGGAGGCAGCAACTGGAGACCGTTTATGGCTGACGCGTATGATGGAAGACGCGAAGCCAACCACCCTGTCTTCTGTCGGCACACAGCTATGGGGACCTTCCGGGGCGCCTGTCTGGACGACGCCTGCCATCGACGCAAAAAATGGGCGCCTCTATATTGGCACGGGCGAAAATACTTCGGCGCCTGCAACAGATACGAGCGACGCCATCATTGCCCTTGATATGCAAACGGGTGAGAAGCTTTGGGTTTATCAGGCGACGGCCGAAGACAAGTTCAACATGGCGTGCAGTCCTCTAACTGGCAATGGCCCGAATTGCCCGGAGGAACCAGGCCCAGACTATGACTTTGGTGGCGGTGTTACTTTTGCAACCATGAGTGATGGGCGCGAAGTCGTTATTGGAGGACAGAAATCGGGCGATGTGCACGCGGTGGACGCTGCAACAGGCGAGCGTATCTGGACCACGAAAGTCAGTTCAGGCTCGCCATTGGGGGGAACGCATTGGGGTGTCACTGTCTCCAACGGCAAGGTGTTTGCGCCATCCTCTGACCCACCATATCCACTCCCGGATTACGAGGAGCGTCCAGGGCTTTATGTGCTTGATCTCGATACGGGCGAGATGCTGTGGGAACGCCCGGCGCAGCGCGGCTGTATAGGTAATTTCGTCGGGCAGATGATGAATCCAGAGCCATGGCCGGACTGCAGCTTCTTCTATGGGTATTCAGCAGCACCGGCGTCTACGGATGATCTGGTATTTGTCGGGGCCCTGGACGGCAAACTGCGTGCCTTTGATGCGGTGAGCGGCGACGAATTATGGATGTTTGACACCAAGCGCGAGTTTGAAACAGTCAACGACATTCCAACACACGGCGGGGCCATTGATAATCCGGGCCCGCAACTGGCTGGAGATATGGTCTTCATTCAGTCTGGTTATGCGATGTTCAGCCAGATGCCCGGTAATGCGTTGATCGCCTTCCGCTTGCCCGAGGAGGCAAACTGATGCGCAACCGACAGCACCTCCACAAGGTCGCAATCTTGTTGGCAGGCCTGCTGCTTGTTTCCTGTAGCCAGAAAGCGGAAGAGGGGACTACTCCATCCACTGACAGTGACATTCTCAGTATCATGATTGAAGAAATGGACCCTGCAGCAGATGGCATCTGGCAATCCGCTGGCTGGATCATCACCGAAGAGGGCGAGCAGGAATTGTGGCCGACAACCGATGAAGGCTGGCAGACTGTGGTCGATAGCGCTGAAAGGCTCAAGGCCCTTTCCGCTGAGCTGGACGCACCCGTTTATTCTGCGGTGGGCAAACCATGGTCGCTCAGCCTTGTCAGATTAACGGAAGCATCAGACGCCGCGCGCGTCGCTGCAGAAGCAAGAGACAAGCAGGGCTTGTTTGATGCTGGCGGCGATATCTATCGCGCCTGCCTGATGTGCCATCTGCGCTACGCGCGTGAGGCAGAGCTGTCCGGAAGTGATACGAGTGAATAGCAATGCGTGATTTTTTCACTTGGATGAACGAAACCGCATGGAGCATTGCCCTGCGCGAGTCTTTCGTGGTCTGGCCAGTGCTCGAAGCAACACATGTGCTTACGATCATGCTCTTTGTGGGCACCATCATCATGGTTGATCTCCGCTTGCTTGGTGTGGCTTTCCGGCAAGTGCCGGTTTCAGAAATGACAACGCGCATCCTGCCCTGGACGATTGGTGGTTTTGTCATCATGATAGTGACAGGTTTGTTGCTCTTTTATGCCAAACCACTGGTCTACTATCACAACATCTTTTTCAGGGTAAAAATCATTGTCCTTTTGTTGGCGATGGCGAATATCCTCTATTTTCACAAACGCGTTCAAGGCAACCTTGCCGCGTGGGATCTGTCACAGAGCATCCCCCGCAACGCCAGAATTGCCGCAGTTGTTTCACTCAGTGCTTGGATCGCGATTGTCATTTCCGGTCGGATGATTGCCTATGACTGGTATAATTGTGAAAAACTTGAGCCCGAAAGTGCCTTGAGCTGGATGATTGATTGTCCGCAGCGTGATAATCTGGTCGCAGTGCAGATGCCGGCGCCACTGCTTGCCGGGGAGGCTGACTGATGGCGACCTGTGAATATGACGGCGAATTTTACGAGTGCTCCTGGCAGGAGAAATACGTCCTGCCGATCTATGACGCGCTCGACCAGTCACCACTCGCTGATTTCGTAAAAGAATCCATGACTATCGTGCCGTGGGCGGGGACGTTTCACTTATTGGCTCTCGCACTGTTGGGCGGTGCGGTTTTTCTGGTGGACCTTCGGCTGTTGGGCGCCGGGCTCAGCAACCAGTCGCCACAGGCATTACAAAGAACGGTCAGCCCTCTTGCGCGTTTGGCCCTCGGTGCCATCGTCATTTCGGGAATCATCCTTGCCCTTGGAGAGTTGATGAAGCTCTATTACAGCCCGCCATACTGGCTGAAGATGTTCTCCCTTTTTGCGGCTCTTCTCTTCACTTTCGGTGTACGAAACCGATTGATTGCCAGTGAGGGGCGACTTTCCCCTTTGATCCAGGTTACGGGCGCTATTGCGATCATCATATGGCTGGTAGCCTTCACGATTTTCTCTAATGCGCTGGCGCGCATTGCCTTGCTGCTATTACTGGCCGCGTTGAGCTTGATTGTCTGGCGTTGGCATAAAACAGCCGACACATCTGCCCTGATGAAGGGCGTTGCAGCCATGTCCATCATCATGTGGCTGACCACAGCCGCAGCAGGACGATGGATAGCGTTTTACTAGGATTATGCGTATGGTGCATAAAAATTATACGATTGAGGGTCCGTATGCATGACAGGCGACATTGGGCAACAATCATAGTACAAAAATAATTGAATAAAGCGGAGCAACCGCTGATCTGGAGGAAACAATGACACACTCATATACCCGTGCAGCATTGATTAGTGCAGCCAGCCTGATGGTACTGGCGGCGTGTTCAGGCGAACAGAGTGCTGGCAATGATGCTGGTAAAGCTGAGGCCACAAAGCATGCAGAGCACGCCAGTAAAGGCCACAATATTGTAGTCGAGCCGGAGACGCGCCTCGATGTTCCTCCTTATGTCGATAATTTCCGGCTGGTAGATCACACTGGCACAGGACATGAGCTTTTTTATCACGCTGATGCGAAAGCTGTGGTTCTGATGACGCATGGCAATGGCTGCCCTATTGTGCGCGGCGCGATTCCCGACCTTGCAGCAATCCGCGATCAGTATGAGGATCAGGGCGTCAAATTCCTTCTCATCAACTCCAGCCTGCAGGACAGCAGGGCTGATGTTCTGGCGGAGGCTGAGGAATTCGGTATAGACTTTCCGATCTTGATGGATGATCACCAGATTATCGGCGAGTCTCTTGGCTATGACAGAACAGCGCAGGTTTACGTGCTTGACCCCAAGAAGGGTTTCAAGGTTGCATATCATGGCCCGTTGAATGACCGACTGGATTATGAGCGCCAAAAGGCAGAGGCTGAGAACAATTATGTTGTTGAAGCGCTCGATGCCGTTCTGGCTGGCGAGCCGGTAACTGTTGAAGCACCGGCGCTAAGTCCAGGGTGTCTGATCAATTTTCCTGAGCGTAAGAAACAGGCCCAGCACGCAAACATTTCTTACACCAATGATGTTGTGCCAATTCTCAAAGAACGCTGTGTTGAGTGCCATCAGGACGGCGGCATCGGATCCTGGGCCATGACGGACTATGATACCATTCAGGGTTGGGCTCCGATGATTCGGGAAGTCATCCGTACAGACCGAATGCCACCATGGCACGCCGATTCCGAAGTCGGTACTTTCAAGGGTGATCGCAGTCTCACAGGTGAGCAGATAAAAACGCTCGTGCATTGGATTGAAGCAGATGCACCGCGCGGTGAAGGGGAAGACCCCCTCGCAGGCCTTGAAATGAAAGCACCGGAATGGCCACTGGGTGAACCGGATCTGATTCTCACCCTACCAGCTCAGGATGTGCCTGCGACAGGTATCGTGGATTATACATATCCGATCGTTGAAAATCCGATGACGGAAGACAGGTGGCTCAAGGCAACGACCATCAAGGTTGGCTCGCGTGAGACTGTCCACCATGTCTTATCCGGGTACATGCCGGAAATTCCAGCTGACGGTAAGGGGTATAATGACCGCTGGATCAATGAAACAGGCGGGTATGCTGTTGGTGCTGAGTCCAACATTCAGCCACCAAATTCCGGTGTACATATTCCCGCAGGCGGCGCGATTGGCTTCCAGATGCATTACACACCTTACGGCAAGGAAGTGACTGATGTGACGCAGATCGGCTTTTATTTCCATGAGGAAATGCCAGAGCTATTGAACCGTCAATCCGTGGTCATCGACGCATCCATCGTGATCCCGCCAGGTGCAAGTCGTCATCAGGAAACGGCCTATGTTGAATTTCCATATGACGCTACGCTGCTGACAGCTTTTCCTCATGCCCATTACCGTGGACATTCTTCCAATCTGCGTCTTCGGTATCCTGATGGTACCGAGAAAATGCTCATCTCACTGCCAAAATATGACTTCAACTGGCAGCGTCAGTATGAGTTTGAAGAGCCGATCAAAATCCCTGCCGGGTCAAAACTGATTGCGGACTACACGTACGATAATTCTGGTAACAATCCTGCCAATCCAGACCCCGAAACGCTGGTGCTGTGGGGAGAGCAAAGTCATGAGGAAATGCTCTTCACAGCGTTCACGTATCGTTGGGATGGTGAAACAACCACAAATCGCAAAGATCAGCAGCATCAGGTATTACAGATCAATCGTCATTTTGGGGCGATGGATGACAATATTGATGGCGAGCTGCAAGAAGCGGAGTTGCGCGGTGCTTTAGGCCAGCAGTTCAAACAGGGCTTTAGCATGATGGACGCTGACAAAAACGGCACTGTCAGTTCGCAGGAATTCCTGCAGTTCCAGATTCAGCGGGCCCGCTCTACTGGCGGACAGCCCTGATCTTACAAAAGCTGTGGCTCACAGTTACAAGCGTGAGCTACGCATCATTTTCAGGACTATTTTTTGATGCCTTGGACTTTAGGGGAGGCGTGATCTTTTGAAGCCCAGGTCGTATTTTCAAAAACAGCGCATACAGTGCATTGAGTAAAGCTCGGCTAGGCCCAAAGCGCCCGAGCGGTTTCAGCCAGCTCAGGAAGCGCACCTTGCTCCATACTTCAGTGAAAGCCTGAGCACCACTCACGATAGAGCCGTTGTCCAAACGACAGTGGAACCGGGCCATCAATTTCGCTTTGGTGATGTCGCATGAAGGAGCGGCATCCGGCTCAGATACATCCTCGAAACGAATATCTACTGCAGCTGGCAAGGCATTCTGCAAAAGCGCTATTTCTCTTACGCAGAGAGGGCAACTACCATCATAAAAAACCGTAAAGTTACGCTGTTCAGAGGTCATGAGATCGTTTCTCGGGGTATGAAGCCCGAAAGCCGGGAGCCATCGGGCTTCATCGTTTTAGACGTAGAGCTGACCGAATGAGAGCACAAAAGAGGCAACAATCGTCAGTAAAATCAGTGTACCAGCGGCACGTTCCATGCGAAATCTCCATAGCATATTACTCTATCTAGATGGAGTTTTCTGCTCAAAAGTCACGGGGTCGATGTTGAATTTTTTGTGAACAAAATGTTGTGTGACAAGCCAATAGCACAGGGCCGAAGCTGCTTGCGGGGCGCTGAAGGTTAATATTTTGGGTAACTATATTTAGGATAAATATTAAGCATTCCCGCGTAGGGTCACCTTGATAAGTGGAGGCCCGAAATGAAAGTATCCGTTCTTAAATATGCTGAAAGTGAATGGCAGGGGGAGCAGACGCCTGCCGATGAGGCCAATAATCGCCTTGTCATCAGTTTCTTTTCACCAAATATGCCAGAGCCTCATAGAGCCTGGGCCAGGTTGAACGAGGCATTTGGAGACTGTGTTGTAGGCTGTTCAACATCTGGGGAAATAGTCGATCAGGATGTTGAGGAAGACACCGCGGTTGCCATGTGCATTGACCTTGAACGCACCCGGACAAGAATTGAGCGGGTTGCGATTGAGAACGATGCTTCTTCTTATGTCGCAGGCACAGAACTGGGGCAAAAGCTGTCGGCACCTGATCTCGCGTGTATTTTTTTACTGGCAGATGGTTTGAACGTGAACGGCACACAGCTTGTTGCCGGGCTTCGTGGTGTTGTGGGTAATGATCTGGCCATTACCGGGGGGCTTGCTGGTGATGATGATCGCTTTGAGAAAACTTTTGTCGGGGCATGTGAAAACTATACCGAAAAGCAAATTGTTGCCGTTGGGTTTTATGGCGAAAATTTCGAGTGCAGCTCCGGCTCTTACGCGGGTTGGGATGTATTTGGACCTACACGAACTATCACGAAAGCAGAAGGCAACGTCCTTTACGAACTTGACGGCCAACCAGCCCTGACTCTCTATAAAAAATATCTTGGAGATGAGGCAGAAAAACTACCTGGCAGTGGTCTCTTGTTTCCGCTTAAGGTTTTCCCGTCAGGTGCGCCGGAACATGATGTTATCAGAACAATTATCGGCATTGACGAGGAAACCGGTAGCATGACCTTTGCTGGAGAGATGACAGAAGGTCATCAGGCACAGCTCATGACGGGTAACTTTGACAGGCTGATTGAAGCTGCCGGTCAATCTGTGAGCCAGTTGCAGGTGCCAGAACAGGATGCTTTTGCTGTTATGGTGTCATGCGTGGGTCGCAAGCTGCTATTGGGCCAGCGTTGCTACGAAGAGGTTGAAGAGGCGGCCGGAAAACTGAACAGCATCCCAGCCATAGGGTTTTACTCTTACGGCGAAGTTGCGCGTCATCATAAATCCGGCGTGTGTGAGCTGCATAACCAAACCATGACAGTGGCAGTCTTCTCGGAGAAGTAGCTTGCATAAACTGCTCAAACATCAGTTGCGCAAGTTTCTGCCCCCGGAAGCCGCCAGCAATCTTGATCCGCGATTCCTGAATGCGATCAGTGCCGCGTATGAAGATGGTGATGCCGCCAGGCGACGCCTGGAGCGGTCGATCAACCTGATGTCTGATGAAATGACAGACCTGAATGAGGATTTGCGATCCCAAAAGAAACAGGCAGATAAGGCGTCTGAGCGAGCTGAAAGCGAAGAGCAGCGAAATATTGCGAAATCTGCCTTTTTGGCAGCTATGAGCCATGAAATCAGAACGCCGTTGAACGCCGTTATCGGAGCGGCGGACTTGCTCAAAAAATCCAGCCTGACAGATGAGCAGATCGCACACGTTAATCTGCTTACAAATGGTGGGCAGCTTTTGCTTGAGATCATCAATGACATTATTGACCTCTCGAAGTTTGAAGCCGGCAAAGTTACTTTGGAAGAAAGAGATTTCAATCCACAGGCGGTAATGGAGCAGACGATAGATCTGTGGTATCCGAAAGCTCAGGAAAAGGGCCTGACTTTAACTCTCCAGTTCGCAAATAATACAGATACTGAGTACCTTTGCGGTGATGAATACCGTATCAAGCAGATACTTAATAATCTCATTTCTAATGCGTTGAAATTTACCAAGCGCGGTGGTGTGTCCGTGACCGCGGCACTGGAGCCTGCGAGACACGGCAACACAGTATTTCTTTTTGAAGTTGCTGATACGGGTATCGGTATCCCGCTTGAAAGACAGGATGCAATTTTCCACCCTTTTGAGCAGGCGGATAAAAGTACGACGCGAAATTATGGCGGATCAGGTTTAGGCCTTTCGATTATCAGCAGGCTCGCCCATCTCATGGGGGGCGACATCACGTTGACTTCAACACCGGGCAGGGGCTCCGTATTCACCGTTACAGTGCCTATGTGCAAAGGAGAAGCGCCGCAAACTGGTGAGCTTGATGTGCAGCCGAATTCATCGGCAAATTACCCGAAGACAGCATTCAACAGAATTCTGATTGTCGATGATATCATGTCCAACCGTCTTGTTCTGTCGGCACTGTTGAAGCCTTATTGTGTCTGCGTCGATGAAGTACATAACGGGAAGGAAGCCGTCGCAGCATGTGAGTCAGCGGCTTATGATCTTATCTTCATGGATTACCATATGCCGGTCATGGATGGCCTGGAAGCGACGCGTGCAATCCGGGATAGCAATAATATTAATGCTGATACCAGGATTGTGGCGCTCACAGCTGAGGCGATGCAGGAGCACGTCAGCCAGTTTACCCAGGCGGGCATGGATTACTATCTTGCCAAGCCGATCACGTCAGAGGGTCTGATCAACTGTCTCAATCAGGTTATGACACAGCCCGAGAGTACGCCTGTCATGGGCGTTGCTTCCTAATTCCCTAGTATCTCAGCGCTGGCTTTTGTCGCGACACCTCTATATGGTGCGGCTGGTTAATTCTGTGAGGTTGTGAAATGAATACCAAATATCTGAGAAACCTGCTGCTTGGCGGTGCTGCGCTGGCGCTTCTTTCTGCTTGTGGCGAACAAGGCGATCATGCTGGCCATGATCATGGCGACGAGCCACATACCGAAGCGACTGACAAAGCATCTGACGATACGGTAGCGGCGGCAATGGACGGCAACCCGCTGCTTCAGGAATGGGACACACCTTTTGGCATCCCGCCATTTTCTCTGGTCAATGATGGCGATTATTTGCCTGCCTTTGAGCAAGGCATCACCGAGTTGGAAGCGGAAGTTGACCTGATCATCAACAATCCGGAAGAGCCGACTTTTGATAACACCATCAAGGCACTCGAAACCGCTGGCGCGACGCTGACCCGTGTTTCCAGCGTATTTGGCAACATCACCAACACGGACACAAATGATGATCTCCAGGCACTAGAGTCAGAAATCTATCCGCGCCTCTCCAAGGTTTACGACGGTATCGCACTGGATGATGATCTCTGGGCGCGTATCAAGACGCTTTATGAGCAGCGTGACACGCTTGGTCTTGGTAAGCAGGAAATGCGTGTACTGGAGCTGTATCATCGTGATTTTGTTCGTCGCGGTGCAGACCTTGATCCTGAGACCAAGGAGCGCATGAAGGAAATCAATGCTGAATTGTCCGAGCTGACAACGAAGTTCGGACAGAATTTGCTGGCTGAAACCAAGGACTTTGAACTGGTTATCACGGATGAGGCTGATCTTGCTGGCCTGCAGCAGAGCTTTATCGATTCCGCCAAGAAAACAGCGGAAGGCAAAGGCCGTGAGGATGCCTGGATTTTTGGCCTGAACCGGTCAGTCTATGAAGGGTTCATGACACAGTCAGAAAACCGTGAGCTGCGCAAACAGTTGTTTGAGGGCTACACGGAGCGTGCTGACAATGGTGGCGATACAGACAGTGGTGAGACCATCCTGCGCATCGCACGCTTGCGCGCAGAAGCCGCGCGCCTGCGGGGCTACGAAAACCACGCGCATTTCCAGTTGGAAACGCGCATGGCGAAAACAGCTGCAAACACTGAAGAGTTCCTGCTGCAGGTGTGGCGCCCGGGTCTTGCAACAGCAAAAGCGGAGCTGGCAGAAATGCAGGCTCTGGTTGATGCAGGTGACGATCCATACAAAGTGGAAGCCTGGGACTGGTGGCACCTGTCCGAGAAAGTGCGCCAGGAGAAATATGCCTTTGATGACAGTCAGTTGAAGCCATATTTTGAGATGGATGCTGTCTGGGATGGCGCTTTTTATATGGCTAACCAGTTGTTCGGTCTCGAGTTCACCAAACTGGACGATACACCTGTCTGGCACCCAAGCGTCTCGGTCTACGACCTTCAGGATGCGGACGGTACACACCTTGGTGTCTTCATGGTTGATATGTATGCCCGTGACTCCAAGCGGGGTGGTGCATGGATGAGCACGTATCGCGGCGCCAGCAATGTGGACGGCGACAATATCCGTCCGATTGTGACCAACAACCTGAACCTCACAAAGCCTGCGTCAGATGATGCGCCAACGCTGATGGCCTTCAACGAAGTGGAAACGCTCTTCCATGAATTTGGCCATGGTCTGCACGGCTTGATCACGACACAGAAATACGACCGTATCTCCGGCGTTGGCGGTCCGCGGGACTACACCGAGTTCCCGGCCCAGATTCTTGAGCACTGGGCAAGCGAGCCTGAGATGCTTGCGGTCTATGCGAAGCATTATGATACCGGCGAAGTCATCCCGACGGAACTGGTTGATAAACTGAAGGAAGCTGCCAACCACAATGAAGGCTTCCGGACGACCGAGTTCATCGCGGCCTCACTGCTGGATTTGCGCTGGCATATGTTGAACGAGGAAGAAGCAAACGCGATCACTGATCCGCGTGAGTTTGAAAAAGAAGTATTGGC
>JALEGM010000221.1 GCA_022763145.1 Aquisalinus sp.
CGGGCCCCAAACCTCCACGCCTTGAGCCTGCGGCACGGTTTGGACGAGCGCGCGGCTTGCGTCATTGACCTGCGTCTCATTCTCGCCGGTGAGCAACAACGCAGCCAAACGCCCGAAAGGCGGGAAGCCGAGCATTTCCCGGCCTTCCTGCTCTGCCAGCATGAAAGCATCCCGATCTCCTGTGACCATTCCTGCGATGACAGGATGCTCCGGCTGATAGGTCTGCAACAGGGCGCGTCCCGGTTTTTCCGCCCGACCTGCCCGACCTGCAACCTGGCTCAGAACCTGCCAGGTACGCTCGCCGGCGCGCAGGTCGCCGCCCGCAAGGCCGAGATCGGCATCCACAACACCAACCAGGGTGAGATGCGGAAAGTGATGTCCCTTGGCAGCAATCTGTGTGGCGACGAGAATATCAATCTCGCGATCAGCCATTTTCTCCAACAGCGCCTGCGCGGCAGCATTCGTTTGAACCGTGTCAGAAGAAAAGACTGCGATGCGTGCCTCTGGCCATTTTGCCACAGCTTCTTCCGCGATGCGCTCCACGCCGGGACCACAAGCGGCGAGGGAGTCTTTACTGTTACAGTGGGGGCAGCGATCCGGCTTTGGCATCGAGAAGCCTGTGTGGTGACATACCAGCATGTTGGAGAAACGATGCTCGACCAGCCAGGTATCAGAGTCCGGCGCTGTCATGCGCTCACCACATTTGCGACAGATGGTCAGCGGTGCATAGCCCCTGCGATTGAGAAACAAGAGGGACTGGTCGCCCCTGGCGGTGTTTTCGCTGACTGCAGTCACCAGCATGGGAGATAACCATTCCCCCCGCTCCGGCGGATGCTCACGCATATCAATCAAACTGACATCCGGCATACTCGCACCGCCAAAGCGGCTTTGGAGTTTCACAGACGTATAGCGGCCAAGGCCGACATTGACAGCCGTTTCCAGCGACGGCGTTGCTGAGGCCAGCACGATGGGGAAGTTGCCCTGCGCCGCGCGCGCCACGGCCATATCTCGCGCCTGATAAAGGACGCCTTCATTCTGTTTGTAGGCCCCTTCATGTTCTTCATCGACAATAATGAGTCTGAGGTTCTGAAAAGGCAGGAACAATGCCGAGCGCGCGCCAACAACGAGACGAGCAGACCCATCAGCAACTCGCCGCCAGACGCGTCGTCGGCCGGCCTCTCCCACATCTGAATGCCAATGAGCGGGCATGGCCCCGAAGCGTTGGGACAGGCGCTTCAAGAACGGCATGGTCAATGCGATTTCCGGCAGAAGCACGAGCACCTGGGCTGTTCTGTCCTGCTGCAAGGCAGCGGCCACAGCCTCAAGATAAACTTCCGTCTTACCGGACCCGGTGACACCATCCAGCAACAGGCCAGCATAGGACTTCGCTGCGACATGCTGCCTGATCGTATCGGCAGCAGCCTTTTGAGACGCTGAGAGGTCATGCCCTTTGCGACGAAAGTCAGGCTCCTCAAACGGCTGATCGGGGTCCGTTTCCAGTTTCTGCAGCGCACCACTGGTAGCGAGGCTGCGAATAACGGCATCGCTGACTTCGGCGCGCCTTGCCAGTTCACTGGCTGCAACCGGGAAATTCAGACCGCGGGCAGCGGCCAGCACTTTCTCCCGTTGCGGTGTCAGCTTTAGGTTGTCTGGCACAGTTCCGAGCATATACCCCGTTTGAGGACGTGGTGCGTCCAGATATGCGCCGGAGCGCATGACCATCCGCAGCACCGCCCCCGGCGCAAAGAGCGTGTACCCTGAAACCCAATCTACAAACTGCATGGTCTCTAACGTCAGCGGTGGGACATCATAAACCTTTAAAATGGATTTGAGCTTTTTTTCATCGAGCGTCGATGGCGGCTCTCCGGGCCAGACAACCCCGCGCAGTTCACGTGGGCCCAACGGCACTGAAACGAATGATCCCGGCTTGGGGGCAAGGTCATTCGGCACCGCATAAGTGTAAGTCCCCGCAAGGGGCAACGGCAGCAAAACCTGGACGGTTTGCGGACGGTCGCCGGTGATACCCGGGAGAGAAGGCGCTTCTGTCATGCGCAATCTTCTTGCCAGTGCATGTCGATTTTGTCAGCCAGCGCTTTTCCCCTTGAAAAAGCAACCGGGAATGTGACAATGCAACACTCAAACAGTACCGGGATCAGCGCCGCGTGTTTCACAAAATCATCCTTTCGCTCATTGCCATGTGGCTTACCTCTGTCGGGATTGCCAAGGCCGAATACTCATTCTGCAACAAGACCAGTTACGCCCTGTCTGCCTCTATTGGCTATGTCGAAGAAGCGCGACTGATCACACGTGGCTGGTGGCGCCTGCGTCCTGGACAATGCAAAGTCGTGATGACCGAGGAAATCAACCCGGGTCGCTATTTCGTTTATGCGGAGGCTATCCCGGGCCATCGGGGGCCTTTGCGCACCTGGTCAGGCGACACGCCACTTTGTGTGGAAAATGAGAGCCTGTTCACTCTGCGCGACCAGGATGTGTGTGCCTCTGATCCGCGGCGCCAGCGCGAGTTTTTCTCCGTAGACGTCAGCGAAGACAATGATGGCAGCTGGCGCACTGAGTTTGCCGAAGAAGTAAACTACAACGTCTACAAGGCGGAGGTCGCCGGAGTGCAGCGACTGTTGCGCGACGTGGGCTATGATGTTGCGCGCATTGATGGCTCACTTGGGCGCCAGACCCAGACCGTCCTGCGGGAATATCGACAGGATCGCGGTCTTGGTGACAGCGGTGTTTATGATGACGCCCTGATTGACCAGCTTATTCTGGAAGCCAATGAGCGCGATTCCAAACTTGGCTTTTTCTTCTGTAATGCCACGCAACTGCCAATCTGGGCGGCGATTGCCCAGACAGACGAAGAAGATGGCTATCGCTCTTCCGGCTGGTGGCGTATGGAAGGGTCCGAGTGCGCCAAGGTATTACGCGGGGAACTGACCAATAACCATTATTATGTGTACGGCATAATGGACCTGGGCGACCGCGACATTGGTCTTGCTGGCGGCAGCCGTGACTTCTGCGTGAGTGATGTGCAATTTGATGCCGCTGGTGACATTAACTGCGCTGAGTCAGGTTATGAAGGCGCACGTTTCCGCAAGGTGGAAATTGGCGGGGAGCGGGCGTGGACCTATCAGTTCTCTCCGGACCAGTTTAACCCGGACATTCCCGCAGCGACCGTACCACAACCATCTGTTGCCCGCGAAGCAGCGGCTGAAGTTACCACACCAGCAGAGTAACAGTAGCTGGTATGGCAGATTTCAGCCACGTCGAGACGTATATTTTCGATCTGGATAACACGCTTTATCCAGCAGATTGCCACCTGTTCAAACAGATTGATGCGCGCATGACGCGCTTCATTGAAGAGACACTGTCTTTACCACAGGAACAAGCGCGCGTTCTGCAAAAGCAATATTACGCTGTATACGGCACGACGTTAAGCGGTCTGATGATTGAGCATGATATCAAGCCGCATGACTTTATGGACTATGTGCACGATATTGATCTGAGCCCGGTTGAAGAAAATGGCGCCTTGCGCAAGGCCATTGAGGCGTTGCCCGGCAAGCGCTATGTTTTCACAAACGGCTCCGTCCGGCATGCTGAGAATGTTGCTGGCAAGATCGGTATTCTCGATCTGTTTGATGGCATCTTCGATATTGAGCAGGCTGACTTTCGACCCAAACCGCATCTTGAGACATATCAGAAGTTTACGGAGCGTTTCGGGATTAACCCCACCCTCTCGGCCATGTTCGAGGATATGCCGGAAAACCTGAAAACAGCGCATGAGATGGGCAAGACGACTGTTCTGGTTCAGTCAGAGGCGGCGTGGTTTGCCGATGAACCTGCGGATAAACGCCCCGCGCGACCGGGCGAACAGTTTGATCATGTTCATCATGTGACACAGGACTTGACCTCTTTCCTGAGCGGTCTCAAAACTGCCGCTTGATAAAGCCGGCAGGAACAAAACCAAATGAACCTTGAAAGAGCCAGAACGGTTATCGAAGAACAATGGGAGAGCCGTGATTCTCTCTCGACACAGACGACCGGCGACATACGCGTCGCTGTCGAAACAGCGCTGTCTGCAATGGATAGCGGGGCCGCGCGGGTAGCAGAAAAGTCTGGTAATCATGACTGGGTTGTGAACCAGTGGTTGAAGAAAGCGGTTCTGCTATCATTTCGTCTGAATGCAAACGAAGTCATTGATGGTGGCGTTGGCACAGATGGACGCTGGTGGGACAAAGTGCCCTCAAAATTCAATGGCTGGCAAGCTGCTGATTTTGAGAATGCCGGCATCCGTGTTGTTCCACCCGCGGCAGTGCGGTTTGGGGCTTATATCGCATCCTCCGCCGTGTTGATGCCATCTTACGTTAATTTCGGCGCCTATGTTGGCAGCGGCACCATGGTGGATACATGGGCGACCATAGGCTCCTGCGCCCAGATTGGCGCGAACTGCCACATCTCTGGCGGCGCTGGTATTGGCGGAGTCCTGGAGCCTCTTCAGGCGAACCCTGTCATCATCGAGGATAATTGCTTCATTGGTGCCCGGTCCGAAGTGGCTGAGGGCGTTATTGTGCGCGAAGGCGCTGTTCTTTCCATGGGTGTCTATCTGGGTGCATCGACTAAAATCGTAGACCGCGCGACTGGCGACATTCTGTATGGTGAAGTACCACCTTATGCCGTCGTTGTCCCGGGTAGTCTGCCATCCGACAAAGGCGGGCCGGCCTTGTATTGTGCTGTTATCGTCAAACAGGTGGATGAACAGACCCGATCCAAGACCTCTGTCAATGATCTGTTAAGGGACTAATATGTGATGTTGTTGCAGGAGCAGCCAGCGACCCAATCTGAAACCACGCCCTACATAGACGCCATCCAGCAATTTGCGCTGGAGGTGGTGGATCAGATGACACAGTGGTTTACGAGCCCGGCCTTCTATTTCCAGATTGCAGCCATACTTGCAGCCTTTGCGGCAGCATGGTTGGTTAACAGGCTGCTTCTGAAACGGGTACCATTCTTCAGCACTGAGCCCACCGACGGTAAAATGCTGAAGGCACGTCAGCTTGTCTATGAAGCACGTGGTATTCTGTTCCGCCTCCTGTCTGTCATTTTCCTTGGGGTTGCCGCCAATGTGGCGCTCAGTAGTGGCGGTCAGGACTGGATGGTGCGGATCGCGCAAGGCTTCACCGCAATCTGGTTGATCTATGCAATCCTCAACAGGTTTGTGACCAATCGCGTAATCCAGAATTTTATTCGCTGGATCGGTACGCCTATTGCCGTGCTCAGTGTACTGGGCTTGCTGGATGATGTTTCTGCTTACCTTGCTGGCATTTCCCTGCCATTGGGAATTTCTGCCCTGCAACTTGTTCAACTCGCGCTTTTCGGGGTTGTCTTTTTCTGGGTTGGGCGGCGGTCAAATGATGAAGGCAAAAAACTCATTCAGCGGCAGGAAAGCCTCGACGCTGGTACGAAAGAGGTTTTCACCAAGCTATTCGAGATTGTGCTGTTTGGCGTGATTTTTGTTGTCGTACTGCAAAGTGCCAGTATTGATCTGACAGCCCTTGCAGTATTCGGTGGTGCACTCGGTGTTGGCCTTGGTTTTGGTTTGCAGCAGATTGCGGCCAACTTCATTTCCGGCATTATCATCCTGCTTGATCGCTCCATCACCATTGGTGACTATATTGAGCTGGAAGATGAACGCAGTGGTTTCCTGACCAAGTTGACCATGCGCTCCGCCACGCTTGAGACCCCTGATGGCAAAGACATCATGGTACCCAATGAACAATTCATCACTACGGCCTTCACGAACTGGACGCACAAGGATCCGCGCCAACGCTACGAAGTGAAGTTC